>CAZBHY010000136.1:0-4105 GCA_964491705.1 uncultured Planctomycetales bacterium | reverse complement strand
GAGTGTGCTCTGGAATGGCCCGGTGGGCGTGTTTGAGATTGATGCCTTTGCCAACGGAACACGGATGCTTGCGCAGTTTATTGCGGGATTGGATGCTGTCTCGATCGTGGGCGGCGGAGATACCGCGGCTGCGGTGGCCAAATTTCATTTTGAAGAAGGGATGACACATATCTCAACAGGCGGCGGGGCGTCTTTGGAACTTTTGGAGGGTAAGGAATTACCGGGATTGGTTGCTTTAAATGATAAGTAACAAGGCACTAAGGCACTAAGGCACTAAGGCACTAAGGCACTAAGGCACTGAGACACTGAGGCACTGAGACGCTAAGGAAATTCCCCAAAAATCCCCCTTTAAAACAAATAATAAGGAGGGAGAAATGGGAGATCAGGTTGGGTATAAAAAACTTTTTGTGTGGCAGAAGGCCGATCAATTTGCCTTTGAGATTTATAGTCTGAGTAAGAGTTTTCCGAGGAATGAGATTTTTGGCATAACGTCTCAGTTAAGAAGAGCGGCATTGTCAATACCGACAAATCTCGCGGAAGGACAAGGAAGACAAGGAAAAAAAGAATTTCGGCATTTTGTTAATATCGCTTTGGGTTCTGTGACTGAGGTTGAATATTTATTGGATTTTTCTTATCGTTTGAATTATTTTGATAAACAGACGTGCGTTCGTTTGCAGGGGTTTCGTAGGGAAGTCAGTTCCTTGTTGTGGAGATTGTTTCAAAGTTTATATTAATCATTAGATTGAAGAGGTTTTTATTTTTTAATATGTTTTTCGTATCCAGTGTCTTAGTGTCTTAGTGTCCTAGTGTCCTAGTGTCCTAGTGTCCTAGTGTCTAATAAAAAGGGGAGTTAAACAATGCGAAAGTTATTTGTAGCGGGAAATTGGAAAATGAATCATACGATTGGTCAGGCTGTGGAGCTGGTCAATGGACTCAAAAGAGAAATCGGGGATATTGAAGCGGTGGATGTGGCCGTTTGTCCGACACACATTTGTTTATCAGAGATCGGGGATTTGGTGGCAGATTCGAATATCAAATGCGGGGCCCAGAACATGTATTGGGAGGATTCAGGCGCGTTTACCGGAGAGGTTTCTGCGGTGATGATCAAAGATGCTGGAGCACAGTATGTCATTTTAGGACATTCCGAACGCCGGCAGTTTTTTGGAGATACGAATGAGACTGTGAACAAAAAAATCAAAGCCGCATTGGCACATGATTTGTTGCCTATTGTGTGTATCGGTGAGAGCCTGGCAGAACGCGAAGCAGGTCAGACCATGAATGTGATCAAAACGCAGTGTGCTGGATCGTTGGCTGGATTGAGCGGTGAGGATATGAAGCGCATCACCATCGCCTATGAGCCGATTTGGGCGATTGGAACCGGAAAAACAGCGACGGCTGCACAGGCTCAGGAAGTCCATGCGTTTATTCGCAGCTGGTTAAAAGGGGCGTTCGGTCAGGACGTCGCAAATGTGGTACGCATTCAGTATGGTGGCAGTGTCAAGGCAGAGAATACAGTGGAATTGTTATCCCAGCCGGATATTGATGGGGCTTTGGTTGGTGGGGCTAGTTTGAAAGTGGATTTGTTTTGCGGCATCATTACTAATGCCGCAGGGATTGTTAAATAAAATTTGCCTGAGCTTAGCACGGCAATAGAATTGTTGTGCCGGGTGGACAGCTTGCGTTTAAGAAAGAGGTGGAGTGATGATGGGATTATTTATTTTTGTGCATGCGATGGTTTCGATTTTGTTGATTGTCATTGTGCTGATGCAATCCGGACGCGGCGGAGGACTGACTGAAGGTTTCGGTGGGGCCGCGGAGTCGGTGTTCGGGGCCAAGACCAATGAGTTTATGATCCGCACCACGGGAATTGCGGCGGCGATTTTTTTAGTGACCAGTTTATCATTGGCGCATTTGTCATCCCGTGCGGACCGGTCGTTGATGGCAGATCTTGTCGCGGATAGCAAACCTGTTGAACCCGCTGCTCAGCAGGTGGAGATGCCGAATCTGCCGCAGGGGGTTGTCGCGCCTGAGGCCAAGCCGATCGCTGATGCTGAACCGCCGGCACAGGCACAGCGAGTGCAGGAATAAGGGATATATCAGACGCCGCATGGGAAAAAATTTTTTAGCGCGGCTGTTCATTCGCAATCGCTGATTCTTAGCATTTCTTGATTGTCTGTTATTGGTCATGTTTTATCTGATTGATGCACATCGTTTATGTGTGTAATGTGTGACTGCCGTTATTCATGACTCAAAAAAACATCCAAATTATTGTCCTCATCATTTTTCTCTTCATTGTTCCGCATTATTTTTTTTCTGAGGCATTCGGTCAGCCGCAGTATGGCGGTGTTGTGGTGATGGCCATGGGCAATGATCCCAAGTCTTTTAATCCCATTATGGCCAAAGAGACCACGACGTCTGCCGTGACCGCGATCCTGTTTGAAGGATTGACCACGATCAATGTCGACACGTTGGAAACAGAGCCGCTGCTGGCCCGGAGGTGGGAGGTCAGTGCAGATGGTTTGGTCTGGACATTTTATTTGCGTGATGATGTGCGCTGGAGTGACGGGCATCTGTTTAGTGCGGATGATGTTGTTTTTACATTTATGGAATTAATTTATAACGATGCGATTCCCAGCTCTGCACGGGATATTTTTACGATGGATGGCCGTACAGTCGATGTCCGTAAGATTGACCGCTATACCGTTGAATTCCGCCTGCCGGTTCGGTTCGCGCCTTTCTTACAGGCCTTATCACAAGAGATTCTTCCGAAACACCGTTTGGAAAATATTGTAGATGAAGGCCGGTTTAATTTCAGCTGGGGTATCGACGCCCGGCCTGAGGATATTGTATCCACTGGGCCGTTTCGTCTCAAACGATACGAACCGGGCGAGCGTGTTGTGTTTGAGCGCAATCCGTATTACTGGAAACGGTCGTCTCACGGCGATGCCTTGCCGTATTTGGACGGCATCATCATGATGATTGTGCCCAATCAGGATGCGGTGGTGCTGAAATTTCTTGACGGTGAAATTGATTATTGTACGGTACGGGGTAATGATTATCCTGTGCTCAAGCCGCTGGAACAGGCGCGGGGTTTTACGGTGTATGAATCCGGACCGGATTTCGGAAGCAACTTTATCGTGTTTAATCAGAATCCCGGCATCAATGCCCAGACCGGGCGTCCCTTTGTCGACAAGAAAAAATTATCATGGTTTACAGATCGGGAGTTTCGGCGCGCGGTCGCTCATGCGATTGATAAGGCCAGGATGATCGATATTATTAAAAATGGGTTGGGCCATCCTCAGGATGCGGCCATGAGCCCCAGTGCCGGGTTTTTTTATTATGATCAGGTGCAGACGTATGCCTTTGATTTGGAACAGGCGAAAAAGATTTTATCTGATGCGGGGTATGTAGACCGTGACGGTGATGGCGTGATCGAGGATAAGAAGGGTCATCCGGTGGAGTTTAATCTGTATACGAATTCGGACAATCCCGAGAGGGAACAGCTTGCGGCGATGGTTCGGCGGGATTTGAGTCTGCTCGGAATGAAGGTCAATTTTTTGGGTGTAGAGTTTAATACGTTGATACAGAAATTAAACGCATCGTTTGATTGGGACGCGGTGATTCTCGGGCTGACCGGCGGCATTGAACCGCATTTTGGAAAAAATGTCTGGCATTCGAGCGGTCAGTTGCATTTGTGGCATCCCAATCAGCAGCAGCCGGCCACAGAGTGGGAGGCGCGTATGGATGAGATTTTTTCACTGGGGGCACAGGAACTGGATCGGGACCGCCGCAAACAGTTTTATGATGAATGGCAGATGATCGTTTCCGAGGAGTTGCCCTTGATTTATACCATTTTAGGACGCAATATGTTTGCGGTAAGAAATATTTTTGGAAATCTCCGGCCGACGGCGTATGGCGGCGCGTTTCATAATTTGGAAGAGATCTATATCAAGTGATCAAGGATCAATCAAAAGTGAAAAGATATAAGGCGTGCATTGCGCGTGACATCCATGATTAAATTTATTTTTAAGCGATTGCTCATTGCCATTCCCATGCTGTTGGTGATGGCATTATTGACCTTTGTGCTCATGCAGACAACAGCAGG
>CAZBHY010000135.1:0-4195 GCA_964491705.1 uncultured Planctomycetales bacterium | reverse complement strand
AACGCACGGTATTCTTCAGCAGGTTTGCCGAATTGAACAGCTGAAAAACTCATTGCTGGGAAAATTGCAAGAAAAAAAGCTATAAAAAGAAAGGAACCCGAAAAAAAATGATATGTTTTTCCCATAAATTTATCAAAATAAGAATAATACATATTATTTTAATTTGCAAGTGAAAATTATTTTCCCCTGCCGCCTTTTATGCGATCAAATGTTCAAACATGTTTCTGCAATATCCCCTGCGATAAAAAGGAATCTTGCCCAGGATCGAGTGCGATCTTTTGTTCAATCAAGTCACGGATATGACTGCTGATATTGATATTATCAACAAGAAATGCCCCCTGAACAATGTTATTCTTAAGAAAAACGTGCGCGCGAATAAACCCATCCTCATCCTGCACCATGATGATGTCTGACCCTCCACAAACCTCGCCCAAAATGATCAGCTCATGTCCGGCAATCTGCATACAGATATTGCGAATAATCGGCTGTTCAACATATTCTGTATTGGTAATGATCGATGCCACGCGTCCTGCCTGGATATTGCGCAAATTTTCATAATCACAAAACTGTATCGCGGCATTTCCAAAACTCGTCATCCCATCCAGCGCAAAGACATCATCACAGCTTGTTTTCATCCAACGATCTGTTTGAATATACTCCCCAACCTCGAGATCTTCTTTACGATAAAGCCGCATATCCGGTGCCGCATCTGGAAAAAGCACTGCCTCCGCAGCGATCACCTTACCCGTGTTCAAACGCACGGCTTTAACATCCTCATCGCCCAAAATTTCCTGAATAGATCCATGGCGAATGACCCGCACGCCCGCCTGCTCCAATAACGTAATGAGGAAATCTGAAATCACGTGATCCAACGCCCCTGAGAGGATGCCATCTCCTGGCACACAAAAAATGACCTCTTTATTCTGGGCCAGCAACGATTTCGCAATCAACGCACCCCGCAGGCTTAACGATTCGACGACAACAGTTCCGATTCTCCCCATAAAATTTTTCAGACAAATTCCCTGTTCCATCGTCCGCAAGGAGAACACCCCTGTTTTGTTTGTTCCTTTGATATCCGGAAAACGATCGCGATCGGTATCCGCAATAATGAAAATATCCGCTTCCATCTTCTCTTTATCGTCAAAGAAAATGGTTTTCTTACGAAAATGAATGCGGTTGATCCGCTTGTCCGTAAGATATTCCACCCGAAGATTGTGATAAAATTTCTCGTTTTTATAAATCAAACTGCCCGTATCGATCGTTCCCGCAAGCCAATCCGGAAGATGCTCCTGCAGAAACGGCAGACTCTGACCAAACCCAAGCATCACGACCTCAGAGTCCGGGTCAACAGAACGGATCTGCTCAATGGCCTTAACGGCCGTAACCGATTGTCCAATAATAACAATACGTTTCATAAGCTGGGAATCATCTGATCTTTCTGAAGTAAAAACGCCTTGACGGCATTGCGCATCAGCATCATCACCGTGACCGGACCAACGCCGCCTGGAACCGGTGTGATCATGGAAGCCTTGGCCGATACTGAATCAAAATCAACATCACCCTTGACTCTACCATCCACCGAGTTCATCCCTACATCAATGACCACGGCCCCATCTCGGATCATGTCACCAGTAATCAGGCCGGGTTTCCCCACAGCAACAATCACAATATCCGCCTGCTGAACATGATGCCGCAACCTCCCCGCCTCAGCCGTGCCAATATGGCACACCGTAACCGTTGCAAACTCCTGAAGTAACAATAATGCCAACGGACGGCCCACATTCTTACTGGCACCAACCACCACAATATCTTTTCCACGCAGCGTTAACCCAGCAGCACGCAAATGTTCCATGACAGCAGCCGCAGTGCAAGGGATCAAAGCCGCTGTTCCTAAAACAACATCGCCGATATTACGGGCGTTCATACCTTCAATATCTTTTAAACAATCAATGCAGTTAAAAACATCCTGTTCATTAATATGCGCCGGCAAAGGGCGATGCACCATAATCCCATTGACCGATGGATCATCATGCAACCCCATGATAAACGTTTGAAGCTTATCTTGTGAGATATCCGCAGGAAATGTTTTTAAATCATAGGCGATGCCAACATCTTCCGCCGCACGCTGCTGCGCTTTCGCATATTTCAATGCATTGGAATCATCCCCGACCAAAACATTTAAAATATGAATTGTCTGATTTGTTTGAGAACGCATCATCGCGACATCGCGCTGAATACCGTCTTTCACCTGCGTCGCTAATAATCTACCATCTAAGATCTTAACCATGCTCTACCGCCGATCTTCTATTGATTTACACGGACATTGATCAAGGCCGCCTGATGGGCCGCATAGAGCAACTCAATCGCGACCTCAATATCACTCACCAAGAACGGACTGCCCTCTTGAACCAGCAACGGCGTCAAACTGAGTGCCTGACGACATAAACGGGCGACTTCTCTGGGAACAGCCGCTGCCGCTCGCTTGGCCAAACGCTGTGTGCCTGCCGATTGCGAACGCGATTGAACAACCGCTAAATAGGCCTGTGCATCCAAATCAACAAGCTCGAGCAGACGCTCCTGTAAGGCCAAACTCTTCTCCTGATTTTTTTTAATCCGAGCCTCAATGCCTTTCGCCTTGCCTTTGCCCAAGGCATACCCAGCCGCCATGCTGATCAAACCGACCGCAGACGCCGCACACAAGGCCGCCACTGCCCCGCCTCCAGGCACTGGCGTCTTTTGAGACAATGCCGTCAAAAATTCTTTCAATGTAAAATGCGCGAACTGTTTCACCTGAATAGCCTTATGAATAAATCGTTGAAAGGATTGCCGGTAGAATTCCTGCCAAATAACGCCTTTATCTTACCGTAAAAAATATTTTTTTTCAACACAATAGACAGATTTATTTTTCGTCAGAATGCGTCTTTCAGCAGCTCGATCTCCACAGGCGAGCCCTCAGGAGAAAAAATACCCACCACATCAAAACGTATCAATTGATCCACAATCCCATGCTCCAGTACATATGCTGCCGCGAGTTTTCGAATCACCCTTTGTTTTGCGCGGGTAACCGCCTCAAAGGGATGCCCATAATCCGCAGTCATTCTCGTTTTCACCTCAATAAAACACAATGTCGCTCCATCCCGGGCAACAATATCAATTTCCCCGAAACTCTGGCGATAATTGGTTTCCAAAATCGCATACCCCTCCTGCATCAAAAATTCAACCGCATAGGCCTCTCCAAAACGTCCTAAATATGCGTTGCTCATGAAATCTCCTCAGGGAATAAGACCGATCTCCACATCGCCGCGGCACCCAATCAGATTGATCCGTAATAGCTGCCAACGAACAACACCGCCCTATTAATTATATCCCTCATCTCTCAATGCCTTGAGTCCGGGGTCATTGAAGCACAGAAGTGTCACACACACTTTCAAGGGGGATGAAGCAGATGTATTTACGGCACCGCTCGAAACGTTTTACGATGAATGAGGGACGCACCATACATCTTCAGTGCGCTACGATGCTGCGCCGTTGGATGCCCTTTATGGTGGTCAAACCCATACTGAGGAAAAACCTGATGATAACAATCTAAAATACGATCCCGTGTCACCTTGGCGATCACGGACGCGCAGGCAATGGACAGGGAACGATCATCCCCATGGGCAATCGTTTGATACGCATAAGGCAAGCGTGTCTTAAAACAATTTCCATCAATCAGCAAACAGATGCGCTGGGTCTCCTTCGCCATATCAAACCCAGCCTTCCACAAAAAAAACTGCAACTGTCGAACAGCTGCGTCCATCGCCAAAAACGTGGCTTCTAAAATATTATAACGATCAATAATCTGCTCATTCATAATGCCAATGCCAATGTAGGCTTTATCTTGTATTTCCAAACACGCACAGTGGCGCTGCTTTGCGGTCATCTTCTTGGAGTCCCGGATCTGAATCGAAAAATCAGACGTCTTTAGCAAAACTGCGGATGCGACAACCGGTCCAGCCAAAGGGCCCCGACCCGCTTCATCAATCCCGATAATGTGGCGGTATCCATGATCTAAACACTTCCGGTCAAATTCTTTTAAATGATTCACAAGGTCCCCTATCACACTCATCCTTCCGATCCGCTATAGACGATCCACATGCCATATCGAGTAGGAGGCGGGATTACTCCCGCCGTCCTCTCACACCACCGTACATAC
>CAZBHY010000134.1:0-4252 GCA_964491705.1 uncultured Planctomycetales bacterium | reverse complement strand
AATCCGCAGCGATGAACACTGTTGCAATGAGCGCAAAACAATATCGTCGATACATGGCTTGTTCTCCTATAAGAAATACAGATCGTCTCATTGGATCACTGTTTTCTCTCTAAATTCCGCATGTCAAAAATACCCTCTGGGACACCTTGATCATACCGGACATCACGAACAATCATCTCTGTGCGATGTCCTGCGCTCAAATCCCACATCCCAAAGTGCATCGCCGTCCAAATTCCATCAACACGGCGAAGCTCAAAAATACGAAACCTTTTTATCTCCTGACCCTTCGTATCAAAAAAATCAATAGCGACCGCGAAGAGACTCTCCTTTTCGATCAACGAAATGCGTTTCCCATATTGTGATGTCTCAGGTTTGGGAACACTTTCTAAGACATAAACCGGACGACCGCCATAAACATCATCACGCAAGATACGATGAACATCCTCATCAGGTTTACGGCGCTGCATATCCTCATAGGTAAAGTCCGTATTCACAAACTGCAATCGTTTTTGACTGCTGACAATCCGCCGCGCCCGCCCCAATTCCGGGAGATACAGATATTGCGTATCATCTTGATCAAGATTTTCCCAGGATAAAAACCGAGTGCCCCGAATATCTGCCGGCTCCAAAAATTCGACCCAAGTTTTCAGCAACCCTCCGACATCCGTGGCGTAACTCATCATCATCCGTTTTCGAGCATTTTTATTTCGATCGGTCAAGACCATTTCCGTCTTAAAATAGGCGTTGTCCCCATCATCACGGTCATAAACCATCTGTGCTAATTCCTGACCAGACATCGACCATGCGCTGCCAGAGAATCCGATCATCCATAAAACAACCAGGATCAAAATTTTTCTCATTATGTCCTCCCTCAACATCATGCAGCGCCTTCATAATCTCTAAATTTTCGATATAAAAACCACCGTTTGATGACTTGCCATGGATGCCGATTGGCGCCCCAAAGGTATCCTTTCTTATATTTTCCAAGCAACGGATCAAACTGCATAAAATGCGGAACTGGACGAACCTTGCCTCTGCCTGTTAAAATCTTAATTGCCTCTGTTACCGCCAATGCGCTGGACAACGCGCAGGAGGAAATCAATGCTGGGCCACTTTTTGCCGTTGGATCAACCTTACCCAAATTCATATACCGCATATGCAGCGCGGCTGGAGCCAATCCCACGGCAAAGGCGATAATTTTCTGCAAATATGTCATCTGATCATGAATATCAAAATACTGATCAAAACTCATCGCCTGCCCTGGAGCAAAAACCAATACCGCACTGCCAAAACCCATTGGACCAGCGGTAATCGTATGAATTCCATTTTCTCGAGCATACATAAAAAGCTTCCGTCGCATGTCCACGCAGAAAAAATCAATCCCATCAATCAGAATATCCACCCCATCAAGAAAATCCGGTAAATTTTTTTCGGTCACACCGCCGCCAAATTCACGAATATCCAAATACGGATTAATCGTCAATGCCATCTCCTTCATCACTTCTACTTTATTACGGCCCAAAGTATCCATGGATGCGCCAAGTTGCCGCTGAATGTTTACGGCATCAAACGTATCCATATCCGCGATATGAAACCGCCCCACACCCAACCGAACACAATTTATAAGATGCGCCCCCCCAACGCCACCACAGCCGATAATCGCGATCTTGGCCCGCTTCAATTTCTCCTGATCGTATTCCGTCAAGACACCAATATTGCGCTTAAACGCCTCCTGATAGAAATATTCCTCATCCGTTTTTAAAAGATTAATGTCTGTCATGACGTGTCCCCTGAAACGAAGGTTTTAACAAAAGCACCAAACTGGGTGTAATAAATAAATCCGCAATCAATGCATTGATCATCAAAATGGCCGTTAACATTCCAAAATATGCTGTCGGAACAAAACGCGAAAATGACAGAACACCAAATCCGAAAAAAAGAATCAATGATGTCAGAATGATCGCTCTGCCCCGTTCCTGCAATGTCACATCCACCGCCTCAGCATATGTCTGTGTTTTTTTCATCGCCTCACCCATTCCATGCAAAAAATGAATCGTATCATCTACAACAATCCCGATCCCGACAGCCGCAATCATGGATGTCGCGCTATCAAGACGAATACCAAAAAATCCCATGATCCCAAAATTCATCAAAATAGGCAACACATTCGGGGGAACGCTGACCAGTCCAACAGACAATGAACGAAACACCAAAAACATCATCCCAAATATGACGACCATCGCCATACTCAAACTCTGAATTTGACCTTTGGTCACGGCGTTATTGGATTCAACCTCCAAGGCTGTCTGACCGACAATCTGAATCTCCAATGATGAATGCTGATACCGTTGTAGATAATCCTGAATTTTCTGGATGACCCCCTCGAGTTTCACCGTACTGTGTTCCTTCAGGCGAATACGGATCGTGGCCCACTGCCATTGCTCATCCACAAAATCTTCAAGATCTTCACGCCCATACAACAGCACATATTGCGCAACCATCTTCTCTGTGTCCGGCAAACGGTAAAACGTCTGGTCTTCATTGTGAAATGATTGGTTAATTTGCTTCAAATAATCATTCACAGACATGACCTTATCAACCTCGGGAATGGCGTACAAAAACGCAACGATCTGGTCAATATCATTGAGAGCGCTGGGTGAGTGAAAATAATTTTGCTCTGATGAGCGCAAAGAAATATTCAACGTATGGACACCGCTCAGATGATCCTCCACAAATGTCGTTGCTAGATAAATCGGCGTTGATTTTTTAAAATATTCGATCACACTGGTCTCGGATTTAATCTTTGACGCTCCCCATGCGGAAACACAAACTACCCCCACACCAAGAGCAATAATACTTTTATAATGCCGCACATTGATCATCGCGATCCATTTTAATAAAAAATGAAATTTCCCATGCGCGTGCGCATCTGGAACCGGCGCGTTGACTTTCCGGTTTTCAAACGCACCCCAAACCTTGGCCAATGCCGGAATAAAGGTGAACGTGATCACAAACGCGAATGACACCCCACATCCCACCACAATGCCCAGTTGACGGACCGGCGGAATCGTGCTCAGGGTCAAAGACCAGAATCCAAAGGCGGTAGTCACCGAAGTGAGTAGGCATGGAAAAAATAAATGCACCACTGTTTTTTCCAGAAATTCCTCTTTGCCATCGCTGCGGCGCCGAACCATCCCTTCGCCGATCACATGAACACTATCGGCAATAATGATCGCCATTAAAATCGGCGGAATAATCGTGGTCACATTATTAACGGCATATCCCAACAGGTGCAATAGCGCCATGGTACACGCCGTGCTGAGGATAATCGCAGATAATGGCACCGCTACCAGCTTGACTGAACGAAAACTCACATACATCACCGCGATAATCATCAAAAATAAAAACGGCATAAATGCCTTAAAATCTTTTTGCATATATGCCGCATAAAAATATTCAATCGCAGTCAAACCGCTCATATAGAATGACACGTCCTGAGGAACATCTGTTTTCAAAATCGCCGATACCGCCTCAATCACAGATTTTTTGTAAAGATCATTTTCCTCACCCGGTTTTTCCGTCTCAATGAGAATGGCGGCGACACGGCCATCCAACGATATGACATTTTTGACATACAGCGGATCATGAACAGCTTTATTTTTCAATGCGGCCAGTCCATCCGTACCGGCAGGAATGTCTTCAATCAAGTGCTCAATGACAAAGTCATTGTCCTGTCCAATGGTGGTATTCACCGTTGTCAGCGATGTAACCTTATCCACGTGCGGCAGAGATTCGAATTGGCGGGTCAAGTGATCGATCAGGGTGAGATTGGATACGGTAAAAATATCTTCCGCCTCCAAGGCAACGATCACCAACTCATCTGTTCCGAATTGCTCTTTCCAATTTTCGAAATTAATAAACCGACTGCCTTGTTTATTAAAAAAAACATCCACGCTATTATCGATATGCAAATTGGAAAGAATAATAACTGCAACCACGAAGACAACACCTGTCATGATGAGAACGGCAACAGAATGGCGCAAAATGAAGCGTATATATTTTGATAGGAGTGTCATCACATTGATATATTAATAGAAGCGATTGTGTAATTCAATCATATTAATATAAATAATAGATTTAATTTAAAATAAGCTGACAGATGAATCACTGTGGATATGCCATGACTGACTTCTCTCTGCTAAAAAGAAAGAGCCCTTGATCTCTCTTCAGAAATCAAGGGCTCTTTAATACG
>CAZBHY010000133.1:0-4262 GCA_964491705.1 uncultured Planctomycetales bacterium | reverse complement strand
GACTAGCATTGAAGGGCGAAAGGAAACAAATGATGCTTTTTTTAGAAAAGCATCGACGTATTGATACCCTTCAGTCATGTAAGTGTAAGTTGTGAGAAAAGCGGTAATGTCATATTCGTCAAAATTCGCCTTATAAAGCCCATACCGGTCCACCGGCCGATAATAGGAAGCATCCGACACCAACCCGTCTTCTGTACTGCGATATCGAGATATAAAGAAAAAATAAACGAATGCTAGCGTGACGAACACAATTCCGATGGCCCTAAAAATCCTATATCGCCTTGTGAACAAAAACTCCTTTATATTCGAACCTTGAACATAAAAAATCATGAAGGCGACATATGTAAATACCGAAAAAAAATTTCCACGGTTTGCAGAAAGAAACGAGGAAAAGCACAACGTCATATAGGTTCCATAAATCATAAGATGATAATATTTGGGCATTACATACCGAGTGGCGACAGCAAGAAAATACGTTGTGTACGTTACAAAGGAAAAAGCGTACAAGGCCATACTAATTGTGGTCCCAACTGTCGTATTGCCGGCATACTCTTGGCGAACAAACTCGGTCTCTTCAAGTGTTTTGGCGATGCTGCCGGCCCCAGATAAAAGCCGGTCTACAATCAATCCAATGGCTCCAACAAAAGTGACCCACATCAATAAGCCAAGATATTTGAACACGCTTTCATTCAGCCGCCAGACTTGGGCACTGTGTTCCACAAAAACCCTCTTGGGGCGGCCCAGTCCGATCGCATACCCCAAAATGAAAAGCAGCATGCTCCCCCATAAGTAAAAATGGGTCTGAGGCATGAGCGGATCACGGATCAATAGTCCAAAGTGGTAATTGAAATAAGAGTTGGCCCAATATGCTAAAAAAAAGAGGACCGGAAACCATGCCCGAAACCACGTCCACCTGAAAAAGGACCGTTGTGCATTCGTGATCATTACCGTACAACCCCGTTTTCACGTAACCGTATCTTAAGCCTTTTCATCCGTACTTTCGTGCTCAAAAGGGCACAATTGAAAAAGTTACGACATGTAATTTTGTCCCCGTAAAACTCTTGCTGCAAATACTTCTCATAGGCAAGATCGATCGGACATCCTTCCGGACAACGGAGTTCCGAATCGAAAGCGTACTGAGGCTTATTCGAGAACCACCAACATGTTGTATGCGTCGCATTTGCACCATAGCCAATATTTGTGATCTGGTTCCGGTACGGGAACACCGTCACCCCCCGCTTTTTAAGGCACAACAGCCAGAACTGAATATCCCATGTCCCATGCGGATTTTCCTGAATGTGCTTGAAGGTGCGCAACCACGTTCCCAAGTCGAAACTCGGGATGTGACCCGAACGGGCGATGTCGCGCAGGAAGCCGTCATCCCAGCCCTTCAACTCACGGTCGTATCCCTCCCAAGAACGAGCCCATCCGGCCCAGCCCCATATTTGAGGGAAATGGGTAAAGCCGAAATCGGCTGGCATTCTCTTTTTCTTAAGGAAATAAGTCCCGCTCACGCTGACGACCCGCGGATCTTTTTCATACTTCTCCAGCATGGCCTGGGCGTAACTGAAAAAAGACACGGTCGGCAAGCAGTCGTCCTCGACGAATATGGCCCGCCCGTATTTGGAAAGTACAGACCCGATACCCGTTGCAAGACGGGGGCCGCACCCCATATTGGCTGGAGCATAGTCCTGCTCAAGTTGCACGTCCCAATCGATCATGTTCTCAATCTTACGGCGAAGATCGGAAACCCGCACGTCTTCGCCCAGAACGGAGGCACGGGGGCCGTCGCTGACCAAGACCAACTGGCGCGGGCGCGCCATCCGGATGCGCTCGAAAACCTTCAGCGTCGTGTCGTGCCGATTAAAAAACAGAAAAACGACGGGCGTATGCATCATCAGAGGCAGCCTCTTACACCTAAGTTAAACCTGATCCGATTGAGGACCTTCGTCATATTAGACAGTACGAACTGCCGCTCCGCGGTATTCAGCGCCACCCGCCAAGCGACGAGGGACGTCACACCGGCACTCAATCCACAAACCAGCAACAGGCGGACGAAAGACTCGGGCAGCAGGGCTTTAACCCCGACCGCCACGGCAAAAGCGGCCGATCCCACCGCGACACACGGCCAGGCGACATCCCACGCCCAGCGCCGCGGCGAAACCCCGAACTTCCGATGGACCCACAGAACGCGGAAAACAGCCGATCCCAGCGTCACCCCGAGCAAGGCGAGACTGACACTGGCCGGCCCGACCCCCTGTTTGATCAGGACAAACGCGATCACAACCGTCGAGGCATTGATCAGCCCGTATATCGTTTGGAACACGGCAATGACGCCATGCGCATGGACCGCAGTCACTAAACCAAAGGTCATTTTGTCGAAAACAAAAGCCAACAAAATAATCTGACAAAAAACCGCCGTATAAAGGGGCGGGGCATCAAGCCAAAGTCTTAACACATACTCGATCTCGACGACCAGCGGAACCGCAAACAGCATGACCAAGAGCGCGCAAAACTTACAGGCGCGGAGCGCGAGCGACAACATCCGGTCCCGCTGTCCACCTCCCTCAGCCGAGATAATCTCCGGCACAAAAGCAGCGAATAAAGATGAAGACAACGCCGATGTTTGCGCAGAAACCTGATTGGCGATCCCGTAGGCAGCATTCGCTTGCGGTCCAAAAAAAAGGTTCAGCAAAAACGCCCCTCCCTGAGTTCCGAATGTCACGCCTGAAAATCCGAGCACATCACAGGAAGCAAAGGAAAGAAGGGCCTTCAATTTTTTCTTTGCAAAAAAAAAGGCTGGGACAATGCGTACTTCTTTAAAGATGAACGCACTCTGGACACATTGCGCAAGCAATATGCCGATCGTAATCAGTGCCACTCCGCCCGCATACACGAGCAACCTTTCTTGCGGAACTCGTAACAGACACCACGCAAAAATGAAAAATAGCCCCGTTTGAATGATCCCCCACAACGAGACCTCAGCGATCCGTTGCTTCGCAGTAAACATCGACACAAAAGGCACCGAAAGCACATTCACGAGAGCTGTGCAAAATGCCATGCGAAACACGAAAATGCAATCAATGACACGCTCGGACGGAATATTGAGCACAAAACGAATAACGTATTCACCAAGAGGCCACCCCACCAACAAGATTATAAGAGACAACACAATATGCAACCCCAGCGCAACGTTGAACCAGCACTTAGTCAATCGCGAGTGGTTCTTTCCGATGGCATACGCAAGAAAACGCGACGTGCTGATCGTCAGCGTTGTATTCAACATCGTTAAAAAAAGAATCACAGATCCGATAACGCAGTATAAGCCGTAGTCCGTCTGCCCCAAAGCCGCCAACACCCATCGACTGCTGAAAAGTCCCAGCGCCATAGCGACCAAACTGCGACCATATGAAGCGAGGGTATTAAATGCTATACGCTGGGAAGATGTCATGGGCACTGATGTTTATCCGAGCGTTATTGACTGATAAAGATAATCGTGGTGGGTCAACTGCACGACTCTTTCATAATATGGAGAAAGGCTTTCATCAACCTTTTCGACTTGTGAGGTCTCGACCAAAATAAATGATGGGGCAAAACGTGAAAGATCCAACCCCTTCAGGACCTCCAATTCATAGCCTTCCACGTCTAACGAAAAAAAATCAACCCGTTCGACCTTTAACTCTGAAAATATCGACGTCAGCGTCCGACCACAAGTCTTGGTGACGGCCCCCTCAGAGACAGAATCCCTTTCTGAGACTCTAGATAGCAGACCACGGTCACCCATGTCACAAATCGATACCGCCATCCCCTCGTCTTCAGGAGAGACTAAAGCACAGTTGAAAACGACGCTATTACGCCTGTTCTGCCTGCATTTTTTGAACAGTCTCGGAACCGGTTCAACGAGAATGCCGCGCCATCCCAACGCTTTCTCTAGATAATAGGTATTACTTTGAGACACACCATCGTTCGCACCGGCCTCAACAAAGAAGCCGGCATTAAAATTCAAGTATGGGGACAATTTATCATCGATCTCATTCAAAGACATTTTGGAGTATTTATATGAACCGCAAGATTCGTAAAGACGTCGTCTCGCAAAAAACATCGCCATTCTAATTTTCCCATAAAGGACTTGCAGAACTTCGTAAGTTGTTACACCGATTAACTTCTTAAGCAACCACTTCATAATCTTCCTTTAAAAGGGGACTAATCACATTCTGAAAACCCGAGGCTAAGAAATCCCCTGTTTCATAGCGTTATATTCG
>CAZBHY010000132.1:0-4365 GCA_964491705.1 uncultured Planctomycetales bacterium | reverse complement strand
AAACGGGTGAATTTTGGCATTATTTATGGTATGAGCGCGTTTGGATTGGCCAAGGATTTGAATATTTCCAATGCCCAAGCGCAGGATTTTATTGACCGGTATTTTTTTCGATATCCACGGGTGAAAGAGTTTATGGATCAGGCCATTGATCAATGCCGCCAGACCGGGTATGCCGTTACATTGATGAATCGTCGACGGGATATCGCGGAAATTAACAGTAAAAATGGTTCCATTCGCCAATTTGCAGAACGGCAGGCGATCAATACGCCGGTGCAAGGCAGCGCGGCTGATTTAATGAAATTGGCGATGGTGCGTCTTCAGCAGCAGATTGATCAGCACTCACTGAATTCGCGCATGTTAATTACAGTCCATGATGAAATTATTTTTGATTTGGTGCCGGCGGAAGAGATGGTTCTGACCGATATCGTTCGCCGGGAAATGGAAGGTGTGATGGTGTTGAAGGTACCATTGCGTGTGACACTCAAAAAGGGAAAAAATTGGATGGAGATGGAGAAGATCGTATGAAAGTTGCCGTGTGTTCATCAGAAATTTTTCCGTATACAAAAACAGGTGGCCTGGCAGATGTGTGTGGAGCGCTGCCGCTTGCGTTGCGTCAGATCGGCGTTGATGTTGTGCTTATTCAACCAAAATATCGGCAGGTGGAGACGCAGCGTTTTGGAATGGAAAACGTTGGCGAAGGATTGTTTAAGGCGAAGTTGAACCGGGATATTGATGCGTATTTTATCGACTGTCCCAAATACTACGATCGTGATGGAATTTATGGTGATCGGGATGGGGATTATGTTGATAATTTTGAGCGGTTTGATTATTTTTGCCGGAAGGTCTTTGATGTGATCAAGGGGCAGGATCTGGCGGTCGATATTCTGCATTGTCATGATTGGCAGACCGGGCTGATCCCCGTCTATTTGAAATTCGCGTTTCATGCGGATAAGGCGTTGCGGTCTTTAAAGACAGTTTTTTCCATACACAATCTTTCCTATCAGGGACTATTCCCCAAAGAGTATTTTGGGAAATTTGACTTTGCATCGGAAGAGGCGCTGCAGAAAAGCGGGATGTATTTTTATGGAAAAATCAGTCTGCTGCGCGCGGGCATTGTGAGCAGTGATGCCGTCACAACGGTCAGCCCGCAATATGCGCAGGAAATTCAAACGCCTGAACAGGGATGCGGCATGCATGATGTTTTGCAAGGGCGGCACAATGGCGTGACGGGTATTTTAAATGGTCTGGATTATTCTATTTGGGATCCGCAGCATGATGGATTGATCGCGCAACGCTATTCTGACAAGTCTTTTGACGGCAAACAGATGAACAAAAAAGAGGTGCAGCTTTTTTCCGGGTTGCCAGCGCGTCCTGATGTGCCATTGTTCGGTTTTGTGGGACGGCTGTCGTATCAGAAGGGGGTCGATCTGATCGCACATTCCGCCAGCGCGCTTTTGGAGAATGATATTCAAATGGTCTTTTTGGGTGTTGGCGATGAGGAGTCACAAAGAACCATTGCGGCATTGGCCGACCAATATCCGAATAAGGTTGCTGTCCATTTGCTTTTTGATGAGGGTTTGGCGCATCAGATTTATGCCGGCAGTGATTTTTTCTTGATGCCATCTCGATATGAACCGTGCGGCTTGAGTCAGATGATCAGTTTATGCTATGGCACCATTCCGATTGTTTACAAGACCGGGGGACTGGCTGACACCGTTCAGGATGCGGCTGAAGGCGGCAATGGGCTGGTTTTCGAAAATTACTGTAAGGATGATTTTGTCGCGGCAGTTTTTCGCGCGATCGATTTGTTTTCCAATGAATCTGCGATGAATCGTGTGATTGAGTGCGCGCTGACCAGTCGGTTTTCGTGGGAAGATTCTGCGGAGCAATACAAAAAACTTTATACAGGTCTGATGGCATAGGATGATCGTAATCGGATTAACTGGAAATTTAGGGTCAGGAAAAACAACAGCAGCCGCCATGTTTGCGCGGTTAGGCGCGTATGTGATGAATGCAGACGAGATGGTGCGTTGTATGCTTGTGGAGAAAGGACCTGTTCAGAAAAAAATCCTTCGTGCGTTTCCCAATGCGGCGGATCAGCGTGGCGGCATTGATCGTGGGAAATTGGCGCAGATTGTTTTTCATGATGTTTCCCAATTGACGATTTTAGAGGAAATCCTGCATCCTGAAGTTCACAGGCGAATCGCCCGTGAGCTGCAGATGTTACGACGGGCGAAAAAGTGGGATGTTGTTGTTTTGGATGTTCCTTTGTTATTTGAATCAGGAATGGATGATGGGGTTGATGCAACAGTGGTTGTTCAAGCGCGACGTGATCAGCAGATTCAACGTGTCATTGCCTCACGGATGATGACACGGGCCCAGGTGGTTGCGCGGTTGCGCCGGCAGATGCCGCAGGTTGAAAAAATCCGTCGAGCCGATTTCGTGATTGATAATCGTGATTCAAAAGCCAAAACGAGAGCCCAGGTGAAGCGTATCTGGGAGGGCCTCGTCCAACGATAAATCAATGAAGACAAGGATAATTTTTTAGGGAGAGGTGGTTTATGCCAAAAGGAATGAAAAAAGCAGATGAAGAGGATCAACAGACGCCGGCGGCTAAGAATGGTCGCAATGGGACCATTGATCAGGATGGCAAGTTGATTATTAGCAAACTGAAGGATATGAAAATGGCCGAACTGACCAAGATCGGCAAGGACCTTGAGATCGAAGGCGTCAGCGGCATAAAAAAACAGGATCTGATTTTCAAAATTATTGAAAAGAAGGCAGAGAAGGCCGGGATGCTTTACGGCGAAGGCGTTTTGGAAATCCTGTCGGAAGGGTTCGGATTTTTGCGCAGCGCCAATTATAATTATTTGCCGTGCCCGGATGACATTTATATTTCTCCTTCTCAGATCCGCCGTTTTGATTTGAAAACAGGCGATACGGTGGGCGGCGTGATCCGTCCCCCCAAAGAAGGCGAAAAATATTTTGCCTTATTAAAAGTCGAGGCCGTAAATTTTGAGGATCCTGAAAAGGTTAAAGACAAGATCTTTTTTGACAACCTGACGCCGTTGTATCCGAATCAGCGGTTAAAACTGGAGACGGATCCCAATGAACTGTCCACCCGCATTGTTGACCTGCTGACGCCCATCGGCAAAGGGCAGCGTGCATTGATCGTTGCTCCGCCGTATAGTGGCAAGACGGTCTTGATGCAAAAGATCGCCAATTCGATCACCAAGAATAATCCGGATGTGATTTTGATGGTGCTGCTGATTGATGAGCGTCCGGAAGAGGTCACGGATATGCAGCGTAGCGTTAAAGGGGAAGTGATCGCATCGACATTTGATGAGCCGGCGGAACGGCACGTTCAGATCACGGAAATCGTTTTGGAAAAGGCCAAACGTCTCGTCGAGCATAAACGGGATGTTGTTATTTTGCTGGACAGCATTACGCGTCTGGCCCGGGCCTACAACACGGTTGTTCCGCATAGCGGCAAGATTTTGTCCGGTGGTGTTGATTCCAACGCCTTGCATAAACCCAAACGGTTTTTCGGGGCAGCCCGTTGTCTTGAAGAGGGCGGGAGCTTGACGATCATCGCGACATCGTTGGTGGATACCGGCAGCCGCATGGATGAGGTTATTTTCGAAGAATTTAAGGGAACAGGCAACATGGAGCTTCAATTAGACCGCAATCTTTTTCAACGCCGCATTTATCCGGCGATTGATATCAAGCGTTCGAATACGCGTCATGAGGAGCTCTTGGTCTCTGAGGATGATCTGCAGCGTGTCTGGCTGATGCGCAAGGCTGTCAGCGACCTGAATTCTGCAGAATCGATGGAATTGTTGATTAACAAGATCGGAAAATATAAAACGAATAAAGAATTCTTAGATAATATGAACAAATAATATGAACAAATAAAAAGGCATGGGCCGTTGGGCTCATGGTATGAAGGAGAAGACAATGAAAAAAGGACTACACCCTTATTATAAAGAAACGACCGTTACCTGTGCATGTGGTCAGGTCATTCATACGCGTTCGACACGTCAGAATATCCGTGTGGATATTTGTTCGAATTGCCATCCGTTTTTTACGGGGGAAAAGCGTTATGTCGATTCTGCCGGACGTATTGAGCGGTTTAAACAGCGTTATGCAAAATAAAGCGTATCTATGTTTTTGAAACTCGATCAGATCGAACAACGGTATCAGGAGCTGGAACAGCTTCTGGGAGATTCTGCGGAAATCAATGACCAGCAGCGCTATCAGAAGTCTGCGAAGGAGTTTTCGAATATTGCTCCGATTGTGGAACTGTACCGGGGTTATAAAGAAAAGGCGCGGCAGATTAACGAGCTGGAAGAGATGATTCAAAGC
>CAZBHY010000131.1:0-4382 GCA_964491705.1 uncultured Planctomycetales bacterium | reverse complement strand
CTCCATGCTGTTCAGCGATCTCTCCAGAACGATCAGTCGATCCATCATTGATCACCACAACGTCAAACCCCTTGCGGCGGATGCGATCAATCACATCCCCGACGGCCTCATGCTCATTATGAACAGGTATCACAATTCCGATGTTCATGTGCTGACAATCCTTTCTGGCCCTGTCGCATGATCAATCCAAAAACGACGGAACATCATCCATTGTGATGGATCCTCTTGAATGTTCTGCTCGAGCACCGCAACCTGTTGTTTCATAAAAAATAACCGAAACGCCTTTTCCTCCATTGACCAGCAATGATCCGGCAAATTCAATGGCGGCTGAATATTGATTTTAAACGTCATATCGGCGGCGCGCGTCAAAAACATTGGCAAGACCTCCGCCCGTGTACGATAGGCAAACATCGCCGCACCTTGTGGGATCATGGTTTCTCGACCAAAAAACGGCATCGGTTGCCCTGTTGCGCTAAAGTCTCGGTCCGCGAGCAGCGCGACAATCCCATTCTTCTTGAGGGCGCTCAAGCATCGACGAATGGCCAACTGGGCAGGAACCACCGTGACTCCTCCGGCCGCGCGCTGACGATTAAACAATTCATTCACCGGGCGCTCACGATGAGGTAAGGCAACTGCGGTCAACGGATACCCCATCTGCCCTAAGACCACACCGCCCATTTCCCAATTCCCAATATGCGCTGTCAAAATAATAACACCCCTCCCCTTCTGCAGGGCCTGGTCCAAACGGTATTGGTTCTCAATCACCACATGCTGTTGGATAAAATCTGGTGTCACCATCTGCATCCGAAAAAACTCAACCAAATATTTTCCAAAATTACGAAATACCGCACGCGATAAACGACGAACATCACAATGATTCCCTAAAATAACATGGAGATTATCACAGACGGCCCGCCGATCCCGAGGGGAAACAAGATATTGAATATCAGAAAAAAAGACTGCGATACCATACGCAGCCTTTAAAGGCAGGAAGCCTGTGAGCGTCTGACCGATTTTATAAAAAAAATATTTGAACATGCATGCTCTTTTAAAAATCACGCCCATCGATCTGCAGAGTCCTTATCGATCGACAGACGCCGTGATCATTCGCGGTCCAGTTTCTCATCCAAAATCAACCGGGCGATATCCAGCGCCGCATGCGGATGGGCCTCAGCATAAGCCGCCTTGCGCATATCCGCGATCTTGTCCGAAGACCGTAACAGCAAATCAATCTCTTCACCGATATCCAAAGTCTTATCGATTCGAACAGCAATGCCTTTCTTTAACAAAAAATCCGTATTACGCATCTCCTGGCCAGGCAAAGGATTGACGATCACCATAGGCAACCCCTTGGCGAGGCATTCGCTGGTCGTCATTCCTCCAGGCTTGGTCACAATCAACGTGGAAACTTCCATCAACTCGTCGACATTATTCGCATACTCATAAAAAATTAATTTTTTATTTTTCGCGGTCGCCCTTTTTCGTTTTTTCGTCTGCTGTTTTCCCAACCATTTTAAAAGTTTTTTATTCACGCCTGTCAAAACAATGATTTGCAACGGCGCTGTCAACTTCATGAGGGACTTAACCACATCTTTGATCGGACCCAGTCCTTGCCCGCCTCCCATAATTAAAATCACAGGGACATTTTTCTCCAGACCCAGGCGCTGCATAATCGGCTCTTTATCCAACTGAACAGAAAACTTCGAACGGATCGGGATTCCATAAACTTTAATCGCGTCCTCTTTCACCCCTTTGGTGATAAACCGTTGTTTGGCCTCATTGGACGGAACAATATAATAATCCACGCCTTCATTGATCCAAAACGAATGCGGGGCATAATCCGTCAGCACCCCGATCACCTGAAACTCCGCATGATGGGCCCGTTTGTAATCCGCCACCATGCCGCACGGAAAGGCCTGCGTACATATGACGGTGTCTGGACGATATTTCTTAATTAAAAGACCAATCTTTTCATGGCTGGTCTTATGGAGAAAATCTTTGATCCGTTTCGATTTTTTTACAATATTCGGATTGTCATAAAGATAATCCCAAACCTTAGGAGTCGTTTTAATCACGCTCATATACGCGCTGTTGATCACACGCTCCAGCCGCGGATACGTATAACCGAACCCATTAACGGTCGGGGCCTCAATGTTCGGATCCATCTGTTTTAACGCCCGTTGAACCGCCATCGTGGCCTGCCGATGACCCGACACTTTCGTAATATACATCAACAATACTCGTCTTTTTCTCTGTGCTGACATCAATAACATTCCGCCTTTCTCATCTATGCATTATCCAAACGAGCTAATGCCCGTCCAACGCAGACCTCTTGGCCCATCGGCACGCAGATTTCTTTCAATCGGCCGCTGACCCCCGCAGGGATATTAAAAATCGCCTTATCCGTGGCGACCTCAACAATATCATCATCCGCCTCAACATGATCACCGATGGCATAGTGCCAATGCGCCACGACGGCCCGATCAATCCCTTCCCCGAGTTCAGGTAAAATAATATCAGTCATTCTAAAAATCGAACCTCTCTTTAAAAACAGCTGTGAGCTGAGCCTTAGCGCGATCCATATCCGGCGCTATTGTGTTCTGTTCAGCCACAGATGTCATTTCGACATCTAGTCCACACGGACGAATCATTTTAAATAACGATAGATCTGTCTGAATATTGATTCCCAACCCATGAAATGAAATCCATTTGCGTACGCCGACCCCGATCGATATGATTTTTTTCCCTTTGATCCAAACACCTGTTTTCCCGGGAACCCTTTCCCCCACTATACCAAAAAATCTTAAGAAATCAATTCCAACGTGTTCAAGTTGCTCAAGATAGCGATGCAAGTCCCGGCCAAAGCGATCAAGATTTAAAATAGGATAGACAACCAATTGCCCTGGTGCATGCAGCGTCACCTCACCTCCCCGATCAACAGAATACACAGAAATTCTTCTGTCTGCGAGGCAGCGGTCCGCAAACAAAATGTGCGTACGGTCCGCCATCCTTCCTAGGGTCAGCACACACGGATGCTCACACAGCAATAAAAAGTTTTTTTCCCGGTCGTTCATCACGGCGTCCACACACCGACGCTGAACGGACCATGCCTCCTGATAATCTATCAACCCCAAATCTTGGATAGTCAAAGTGCCCATAAAAAAGATTCCCCGGAATCATCACACATCTCCGGGGAATCATCCCTTCCCGTTCATAAATTCAGTTCACATGGAAACAGCACAACCTCATCACAACGAAAGATAAAAATTTTATTTTTTGACACGCAACATCTGACGGAATTCTTCAACATTTTTCACATAAGGCAAAGCATCTTCATAGGTTACCAGCCCGTCCCGGCACAATATCTGCAATGACTTATCCATGCTATGCATTCCATACGCGCTACCCGTCTGTATCGCTGTTGGAATTTGCTCGATGGACTGTTCACGGATCAAATTGCGGATCGCCGGAGTCGCGATCATCACCTCTGTCGCTAAAACGCGACCTTCTCCATTGGCCCGTCCCATCAAGATCTGCGACACTACCCCTTGAAGGGCCGACGCTAATTGGAGCTTGACCTGCGTCTGCTGGTGCGATGGAAAGACATCAATGATACGCTGAACGGTCTGCGGGGCGTCAGGAGTATGCAACGTTGCCAAAACAAGGTGCCCTGTCTCCGCAGCGGTCAAGGCTGTGGCAATTGTTTCTAAGTCCCGCATCTCCCCAACGACAATAACATCCGGATCCTGACGCAACGAACGCTTCAACGCCTCCGCGAAAGAATTCGTGTCGCTGTAAACCTCGCGCTGTTTAATAATCGAGCGCTTATTAAAATGCATATACTCAATGGGATCTTCAATCATCACGATCATATTGTCGCGTTCTTCATTGATCAAATTGATGATTGATGCCAATGTGGTCGTTTTCCCAGTTCCGGTGGGACCCGTTATCAAAACCAGCCCGTTTTTCTTGCGCGCCAAATCCGCCATCACCGCTGGCAGGCCAAGTTCCTCCATGGTTGGGATAAAAAGCGGAATTCTCCGGAAAGCCGCCTCAACCGATCCGCGTTGAATATGAATATTCACCCGATACCGATCCATCCCGGACAAGGCGAGCGAAAAATCCAGCTCTTTTTCTGTCTCAAATTTTTCTTTCTGACGATCTGACAGGATGCCGTAAATCACCCGCTTGAGTTGCTCTTTGGTCAATGGCTCAAAATGCGTAGCCTCCAATTTTCCATCAATACGAATAATCGGTGGGGAATCAAAGGTCAAATGAATATCTGAGGCCCGGCGCTCATTGGCCAAAATCAAAAGGTCGCGCAGTTCCATATATCCTCTCCTCTGGTTAAAAGCCCTCAAAAAACAATTACTATAAGTGTA
>CAZBHY010000130.1:0-4392 GCA_964491705.1 uncultured Planctomycetales bacterium | reverse complement strand
CGGCTTTCCGCGCGCACACGGCGCGGGCCAAGTTATGCGTACCCGCTATTTCAAGGGCATGTGTTTGATAAAGAACGGAAGGTCAGGGCCGGGGTTTCGGCGGCCGGGTTCGGCGGCATTAACTGTCATGTCACGCTGGAGTCTTGCGACAAGCCCTCTGATAAGATCGCACCGTCCATGGATGAGCGTGCGCTGCTGGTCAGCGCTCAGCAGATAGAGGTGTTTGTTTTCAGCTGCCAGACGACAGGGCATTTGATCCGCGCCATTACGAAATTCAAAGAGAAAATCCGTTTTATCAGCCAGGCGGAAATGGCGGATTTTGCCTGCTGGCTCAATACCCAGCCCAGGAAGCGCGCGCCTGTGCGGGCCGCGGTTGTTACCGACACTCCTGAGCACTTGTATGAGGCCTTGTACGCGATCGAACAGTTTATCGCTGATCATCCGGTTGAGCCTGGGACACGGTGCATGATTCCATCGAAACAGGTCAACACGCGGATCCTGATCAGTAACGGGATCAAGGATTGCCGTGTCGGCTTTCTTTATCCGGGCCAGGCGTCGCAAAAACTGAACATGACGCGGCATTTGTTTGAGCGCTACGGCTGGGCCAGGGAATTTGCGAGACACCTTGAATTGCCTATCGAGAAATTTTTATACCAGCCGCTGGATAGGCTGATCACGGAGAGTGAGCGTCAGAAAGCAAGAGATGATCTGAATCAGGTTCACGTTACTCAAGCCGCAGTCGCCTTAAGTAGCGCGATCTGGACGGAGTTTTTGTCACGGCTTGGTCTTGAGCCGGATGCGGTGGCGGGCCATAGCCTTGGGGAACTGGCTGCTTTTTACAAAGCCGGGGCCTATGACGCTGCGACATTCTTGAAGTTTGCCGAATTCCGCGGCAGGGTTATGTCGCCGGAAGGTTCGCTGTCCGCCTTTGGCGGAGGAGGGATGCTCAGTGTTTTTTGCTCATTAAAGGACGCACAAGATTTGATCAAGGATATTCAGGGTGTTATCACAGTCGCCAATATTAATACACCCAAGCAGATCGTTATTTCAGGGGAGAAAAAAGCGGTTCAACAGGCGGCGCAGCGGGCGCGGGAGAAAAATATCCGTTGCGTTGATCTTCCTGTGAGCAACGCGTTTCATTCTCCTTTGATGGAGCATGCCTCTCAAAAAACCGCCCGGTATGAACTGATCAAAAAAATATTCACGCCCAAAGATATCCGGGTTTTTTCCGGGGTGCCGGATGAGGTGATCGACGGCCCGGTTGATCTACAGAAGTATTTTTCAAAACAGGTGATTTCACGGGTGGATTTCGTCAGCCTGGTACATAAGATCCGTAAGGAATGCGATGTGCTGGTTGAGGTCGGGCAAGGCCGCATTCTGTCCGGACTGGTGAGGCAGATCGATGCCGGGACCGAGTGCTTTTCTGTCGAGACAACGCCTGAGAATGATCTGGATCTCAACATTCTTTGCGCTGAGATGTTCATCAGAGGAAAGGCTCTGCGGTTTGAGCAGTTGTATGAGGGCCGTTTGATCCGTCCGTTTGTCCCGGTGGCGCGTAAAAAATTCATTATCAATCAATGTGAACGGCCGCTTAAGGATTTTGCCCGGGTTCAAAGCGGGTTAAGCGGCAAGATCCAGGACGCGGTCTTTGAGGATCATGCGGACGCTGCTGCGGACGCTTCCTTTGAGGATCTTCAGGTCGGGGCGCAAACACGCGTTGATCAGATTTTGGTGGATCAGGTCTGCGCGATGACCGGATTTGAGAAAGGATCGATCTCAATGGATCTGCGTTTGCTGGATGATCTCAATCTTGATTCGATCAAGGCCGCGGAATTGATCGGAAAAACAACGCAGGCTTTGGGTGTGGCAGGTGAGATCGATCCGTCCCAGCATTCCAATAAAACATTGGCGGAGATCGCAGGCGTGTTGGAAGGATTGATCAAGGAGAGATCGTCCGGACTGGCAGAGGGCGGTCAGGCCGGGTTTGATTTTCAACGCTACGCGAATAAGGGATGGGTGCGGAATTTTGTTGTGGATTATGTGGAACGACCGCTGGATAAAAAGACTGCGTCTTCCGGTTTGGCGGTTCAGAGCGCGCGGATTTTTTGTGATCGAGACGAACCGCTGGTTGCGGCGCTGGAGAAAAAAATACCGTTGGCGAAAAAAGACGCGGATTATGTTATCCATATCCTGCCACGTCCGCGAAAAACCGGGGAGTTGAGCGTTGAAGATCTGAAAACGGCTGTTGAATGTTTCCATCAAACGGTTGAAACAGCCCTGTCAGGAAAAAAGAAGCCTGAGTCTGTTGTGTTTGTTCAGTTCGGGGGCGGGTTTTTTGGGGAAACAGGCGGGATCGTTGATCCTGTTTCATCCTGCGCACGGGCCCTGGCATCAACGCTTCATTTGGAACATCCGGATTTGATTGTGAAGGTGCTGGATTTTGACGCGTCTTTAGAGGCGGAGAGGATTAGCGCCGCGGTGATCGATGAACTTAAGATCAATGATCGATTTTCAGCGGTTGGATATGATAAAAATTTTATCCGCAGAGAGGGGATTTTTAAATTAAGTGATCCTGTAGATTATAAGAAACGAAAAATAACATGGTCTGTCAAGGATGTGGTACTAGTAACCGGCGGCGCCAAGGGGATCACAGCACAGTGCGCTTTTGAATTCGCCCGTTTTTTCAAAGCGCGCATGATCCTTATCGGCCGCTCAGACAAGCCCAAGATCAGCGATAAGGACAATCCTATCAATAGCGCTTTGCAACGATTTGAGGATGAAGGGCTGCAGGCGCATTATTTTTCTTGTGATATGACGGATGAACAGGCAGTTCAGCAGCTGTTCAAGAAGATTCGGAAGCAATATGGCCCTGTTACCGGCGTGATACACGGGGCGGGATTAAATACGCTTCGCCGGCTCAAAGGGTCTGATGCGGCCGCGGTGGTGATTGAATGTCTGCCCAAGGTGATGGGCGCCAGAAATATCTTTAAGGCGGTTGATCGGGACAGGTTGAAAATGTTTGCCGCCTTGACATCGGTGATCGGCGTGACCGGCATGGAGGGCAGCGGTTGGTACGGCTTTGCGAATGAATTATTGAATCTTGAGATCAAAAATTTTAAACAGAAGAATAAAGATATTGAAACAGGCGCGATCGCGTATAGTGTGTGGGATGAGACAGGCATGGGCGTTGATCTGGGGACGATCGACTGGCTGGCAAAACGCGGTATCGGCGCGATCTCTGTGCATGAAGGAGTAAAACGTTTTCGGAATTTATTGGAGTTCAATTCAGGATCACAGCAAACGATCGTGGTGGCGCGTACAGCCGGCCTGGATACGTGGAAGGTCGATACCCTTGAGCCTCAGAAATTTCGGTTCATTGAAGATGTGAAATATGATTTGCCCGGCGTTGAACTGATCGCCCGGGCCCGGCTCAACACGCAGGACGATGTGTATGTGCTGGATCATAATTGGAAAGGATCTTTGCTTTTTCCACTGGTCTTCGGACTGGAGGCCATGGCGCAGGGATATGCGCATGTATTGGGTGAAGACGTTCAGGGGAGATTGCAGTTTAACGACGTGAAGCTGGAACGCCCGATTCCCGTGGATGAACAGCATGGAACAGGCATTGAGATCCATGTGCAGATGCTGGAACGGAAAGATAAAAAAGATCCACCCAAGGCAGAGGTCGAAATTTATTGCGAGCAGACAGGATACAGGGAACCGCATTTTAGCGCTATTGTCAGTGTCGCGCCTGAACGGGCCAAGAAAAATCTACCGAAAAAGGTCTTGGATGCGGCTGGGCAGACGATCGATATTGATATGAAGACAGATATCTATGGGCCGATCCTGTTTCAGGGTGGGCCGTTTCAATGTATCGAAAAACTCCATCAGCTGTATTATGACGATAAAACGCGTGAGGGCGAATGCGTTTTTACATCTTTTTATAATCGATTCGCGCCTGATTTTCTGGAAAAACATCCATCTTTCGGCAGCCGCTTTTTGACCGGCGATCCGTTTTTCCTTGATTCCTTGCTGCAGTCGATGCAGTTGATTATTCCGCAGGACGAGTCATTGCCAGATCATATCGGGGAAGTCGTAATCGACATAGATTCGCCGAAAAATATTCAAAGTGTCAACGGTAAAGCAGATATATTCAAGATTGATAACGAGCAGGGAATAGGAAATGTCAATGTTTTTGGTGAAGGAACAACTAATTTTAGCGTTAAAGGTTTTCATCTGCGAATTTTCAAAACAATTCAAGAACGTTTTTCAGCTAATGAACTGGCTGACCCTGATAAACGAGTACAGAGAAAAATTGATGAGATGCTGGCCGAACTTAAGCGGGAAGGGCGATTTATTGTTCCTGTCATTCGTTGTTTGCATGATAGCCGT
>CAZBHY010000129.1:0-4533 GCA_964491705.1 uncultured Planctomycetales bacterium | reverse complement strand
ATTATTTCTTCCTGATAATAGGTTCCCGGAATCTGAGATCCAGATAATTGATCTGCTCTAATGCGATTCCCGTATCAGACAGCAGTAAAGCCAATGTCTGAATTTTTTGATCAATTCCAGAATGATCTAAAACCACTTCCATCCCATTCATCTGCAAACGAATCTGCGATAAATTCGTCACATCCACCCAATGAAGTTTAAATTTCCGCAGCGAGTCATTTGCGCCGAGTGCCGCAATCACAGAAAACCCAACAGAAATTTTCTGACTTGATAATGGACGATCCTGACGAAGGACAGAGACATCGTTCACTCCAATCACCTGCGGAACAGATTCATTGCCCGATGCATTCATCGTAATAATCACCCCTGTATCATCCACCAATATGTCCTGATTCTTCAGGACAATCACTGCGAATGGTTCCCGCTTCTCTGCAATGACCGCGATGCGATTGGGCAGCATGCGGACAATCCGCAAACGATCCAACTGGGGATATTCGGTTTTCAAGCGCCGTTCCGTATCCTTCAGATCGGCCCGAAAAATATTCTGTCCCAACAGCCTGTCCAAAGAGCGAGACTGAATAAACTGAAGCGACGGAATCTTGACCACTTCATCAATGCGGAATACCGAAGAAGAATAAAAAAACGTTCCTAGACCGCGATAAAGGCCATATAAAAAAAACCCACACAAAAGAATAGTGACAAAGCCCTTGGCGACTCCCGTCATGTTTGTTTGATTATTTTTTTTCCGTCTGACCATAATCCTCGTCCCCCTAACTGACTGATCGTTCCAACGCCATGCGCAACAGCGTCAAACAAAGCTGTGGAAATTCATACCCTGACTCCCGGGCGGCCATCGGCAACAGACTTGTTCCTGTAAATCCCGGGATCGTGTTGATTTCGAGAATATACGGCGTTTGATCCTCAGCCAAAAGAAAATCGACCCTGGCAAAATCACGGCATCCCACCGCATCAAAGGCCGCTAACCCAAAAGCCTGGATGGTGCGCGTCAATTGAGAATCTAGGCGTGCTGGAACAATATATTCTGTCTGTCCCTTCTGATATTTTGCCTCAAAATCAAAAAAAGCATGTGAGTGCTGAATTTCCACAATCGGCAATGCCTGATGCCCCAAAATACCAACAGTTAATTCTCTCCCACGAATAAAACGTTCCACCAAGACATCTTCCCCATAGTGAAAGGCGTGTGCCAAGGCATCCTCCAAAAACGACGGGTCCTTAACAATCTGAATCCCAATGCTGGAGCCTTCACTGGCCGGCTTAACCACCACCGGATATCCGCCCAATGTCTGCTGAATAACCGCCGGCGCATCACTACACGTTTTTTTTAATGCACAAAAATCAGCAACAGAAAGCCCACGCTGCTTCAATATAGTTTGCGTTAACACTTTATGAATCGCAAGGCGGCTTGCCTGCACTCCTGAGCCGGGATAAACAATGCCACACTCATCCAACAGCGATTGTATGCCTCCATCCTCTCCATATCGGCCGTGCAATGCAATGAACCCCACACGGATCCCCATGTCCCGCAGCAGTGCGCGATTAGTCCCGGCATCCTCCGAATCAAGGACAACAGCGACGGCATCAAGCCCTTCCCCTTGCAGCGCCTGCAAGACCGCCTGACCGGATTTTAAGGAAATCGCGCGTTCCGAAGAACACCCTCCCATCAAAACACCAATACGTCCACAATCATTGAGTTGGATGTTATCCATGGCTCACCGCCAATCGTTGTTCAAACAACTGCGCCATATCATCACACACTTTTGTAATATCGCCCGCCCCCAAGGTCACCACATAATCCCCGGGTCGAACCAATTGTGCGACCTTCTGCGCAATATCGCCTTTGGCCACATACACTGCGGGACGTTTTGAACGGTTGGAAATATCATCGCACAGGCGGCGAACATCCGTTTCCATGAGAACACGTTCACTGGCGGCGTAAATATCCGTGATGATCAATTCATCCGCATTATCAAAGGCACCTAAAAATTCATTCCATAAAAATTTGGTGCGCGTATACCGATGCGGTTGGAAAATCGCAACCACGCGTTGAGGACGCAAATCCCGGACAGCCTGAAGCGTCGCCTTGATTTCCGTCGGATGATGGGCATAATCGTCGAATAACCGGATACCATCCCAGACGCCCTTCGCCTCCAAACGACGCCGCACCCCGACATACAATGACAAGGATTGCTGAATTGAGGAAAACGAGAGTCCTAAACGCAAGCCCACCGCAATACAGGCCAGGGCATTGAGCACATTATGACGTCCATAAACCGCCAAAGAAATCCGGCCTAAATCCTGATGACCGCGCATGCATTGAAATTCCATCCGGCCATCGATACAACGAATATCCGTTGCATAAAAATCATTATGATCCGCTAGTCCATAATACAGAACCGCCTTGCCGGATGACGCCAAGATCGTCCGCAACCGCGAATCATCCCCGCACCCGATCGCTACACCTTGATCCGATGTCTGATGCACAAACTGCGCATACGCCGCAAGAATGTGCTCCCAATCTCCATAATAATCCACATGCTCAAAATCAATATTGGTGACAACCGAGATCGTCGGTGAAAAAAATAAAAAACTGCCGTCACTTTCATCTAGCTCCGCGACAAAATAATCCCCATGCCCTAGCTGCTCCCGATACGATCCCTGCTGAAAAACGCCTCCCAGTGCGACGGTCGGATCTAGGCCCTCGCGCATCATCATGTGCGCAATCATCGATGTTGTCGTTGTTTTCCCATGAGCGCCAGCCACGGTCACTGTATAATAGTCACGCATGAGTTCCGCCAGCAATTGGGCACGCCGCACCAGGCAACACCCTTTTTCTTTTGCGGCAAGTAATTCTGAATTGTCCGGTGCGATCGCAGACGAATAAACAACATACTGAGCCTCATGAATATTTGCTGGATGATGACCAATGACAATATCTGCACCTTGATCCCTTAAGGATTTAACCATCGCGTTTTCAACCACATCTGATCCAGAGACCGTCGTTCCTTTGGACAGAAGCAACGAAGCCAATTTTCCCATGCCAATACCGCCGATCCCAATAAAATGATACTGTGCCATCCTCACTCACTGCCTTTCAATATGCGAAACCCACAAACTGTTGAATTGTGAAATTGTCCGGATGTGCGGATAAGCCAATTCAAACGCACGCTCAAATGTGTTCCCTAATTTCATCTGCCGGCAAAAATTTAAAAATCGAAAATCTCCATACTCTTTAATCAAGAAATACACCGCGCTGGCAGATTCCGCATAAAATGCATCAACCGTTTCACGGGACGAATCATACGCCAAAGACACCTGCGACAGTTGATCCAACGGTACAAATGTTCCGTCTGCCATTGCCTTTTTCACATCCTGATGAGCGCCCCACCGCCTGGCCTTTTCCTGATACATCGCCACGCCTTCTTCGAACCACCGTGGGATATTCGCATAAGGATTGCCGATAAATTCATAAAAAATAATGTGCCCCAGCTCATGTGGCAGCACGGAATCAAAAAACCCATTAGCCGCGGGATACGTCTTGATCGTCCGTCGGGTATAAAACGCAGTTCCGGCAGACCACTGTGATTGTTTGGCCGATTCGATATAAGCCTGTTGATTGTCAAAAATATAGATCCGGGCACGATCATCAAAATCCCACCCCTTATCCCGGGTAAAACCCAAGTCATTAGAAATCTGTTGAAAGGCCTGCTCCGACGCATTTAAGACCTCACGGGCAAAATCAATAGGCGTTAATTTATAATAAACAATAAAATGTCGGGATTTTAATTCAGACCACTCACCAGCGGACCAGGCCGGTTGGGTGATCACATAGGCTGCCAATAAAACCACCAAAGAAAAAGCTGCCTGTATGCATCCCTGCCTCATCGGCTGACACCGCCTGCGGCACCATGCCGCCGTGTGCCCTCTGCCAGATAATGACGCGTTCCCAATGTCACACTGTTTTGTCTGCCCCATCGTCACCCGCACCCCCACACACAATATCCGCAATGCACTGAGCCGCATCTGCTTTAAAAAAACAAGATGACGGCGAATCGTGGCCACCAGAATTTTGCTGAATCAAAACGGCGATCTCACCAGACAGACGTTCTGCCGTCAAATATTTTTCCTCAATCATCAGCCCCCGTCCCCCCTCTTTAAGAAAGGCCGCTGCATTTTTTTTCTGATGGGCCCCGGCGTACGGATACGGGACAATAATCGCAGGCACGTCAAAATGCGCAATCTCATGAATCAATCCGGCCCCTGCCCGTACAACAACCACATCCGCCGACTGATAAACCTTATGCATCTCATGAAAAAAAGGAAACACACGATGTGTCACCCCAAGCCGCTCATATCCCATATGCACCAGATCTGCCTCCCGGTCTCCGGTCATATGCACCACCTGAACATCCATCTGTTTTTTTAATTCTCCGATGGCTTGAACCATGACCTGATTCAATGTACGGCTGCCCTGGCTCCCCCCGCAGACGGCGATCACCGGAATGCCGACCGTAA
>CAZBHY010000128.1:0-4567 GCA_964491705.1 uncultured Planctomycetales bacterium | reverse complement strand
CTGCAGAGTCAGTTGGATGTGGCCTTAGAGCGTAACAAATCATTAGAGGATCGGCGCCAGGAATTAGAGGCAGAATATGAAAAGGTCAAGCAGGCTTTGACCGCATATCAAACATCATCAGCGCCTCTCGGAGGGGCCGTTGATGAGGGTGTTGACTTGGAACGGATTGTGGTGAGCACTACGGATGGAAATGATGGGCGGGTTGTTTCGATTGATCAAGAGGCAGAATTTGTCATTGTCAATTTAGGCGAGCGGCATGGTGTTGCGGTGGATCGTCTTTTGTCGGTTTATAACGGAGAGCAGTATCTCGGCGATATCAAGGTGACGCGCGTTTTACCAGAGATGTCCGCAGCGGATTTTATTCCCCCTTTGACAGGTCAGGGCATCGCTGAGGGGAATGTGGTTAAATTCAAAGAATGAACGTTCGAGTTCTTCCAACGCCAATCTTAAACGGAAGCGTTTCGCTTCCTCCTTCAAAATCATATTCAGTTCGAGCGGTGATGATCGCTGCGTGCGGTGGGCAATCACGGATTATCTCTCTTTCTCAGTGCGATGATGCCTTGGCGGCATTGTCTGTTGCCAGGAGTTTGGGCGCACGTATTTTCCGTACGGGGGAGGTTTGGCATATCACCGCCAACGCCGGCCGTCAGAATTTTCGAAAGATCAATGTGAAAGAGTCAGGCACGGTTTTGAGAATGCTGCTGCCGCTGGTTGCGTTGACTGGCCAGCCGGCCTGCGTGGTAGGAGAGGGGACGCTGAAGGGCCGGCCTAATCGTCATTTGATTGAGACATTGCGGTTGCGCGGCGTTCATGTGTCTGGAATAGGGCCGGGGCACAGTGTCCCTGTTTGTTTTTCTGGAGGAATTTTCCGGGGTGGGGCATTTTCAATTGATGGATCGATGAGTTCACAATTTGTTTCCGCTTTGCTCATGGCCTGCCCAATGATCAGTCAAAGCTCACGCGTTCACATTGCGGGATCCAAGGTGAGTTCAGCGGATTATATTACCATGACGATGCAGGTGATGGCACAAGCGGGAGTTGTTGTAGATAAGGTCAGTGGGCGCGATTATCGAATCATCGGAGGGCAGAGATATAAAGGATTAAAGGCATTTCGTATTCCATCGGATTATGGATTAGCGGCTTTTTTAATGGCGGCGGCGGTGTTGACACAGTCGGATATCCGCTTGACGGGTTTTTTGAATGATCAGTTTATTCAGGCGGATGCGCATATTCTAGCGATTCTGAAAAAAATGGGGGTTATTTTTCACAAGACATCTCGATCGATTCGCATCAAAGGGCCATTTTCATTAAAGGGCGGTGTTTTTTCCTTGAAAGATAGCCCTGATTTGCTGCCTATTTTATCGATCGTGTCTCTTTTTGCTGATCGTCCGACAAAATTTTTAGATATTGCTCATGTTCGTGTTAAAGAATCCGATCGCATCTCTGATTTGCGAAGAGAGTTGATGAAAGTGGGAGCGCGTATTGATGAGGGGCCGGACTTCATGGTGGTCCATCCTCTAAAAGAAACAGAATGTAAACATGGGATTCTTTTGAATGCGCATCAGGATCATCGCTTGGCGATGGCATTGTGTGTTTTAGGCCTTCGGATTGGGACCAAAGTGAAAGGCGTTGAGTGTGTTGCGAAATCATATCCGAAATTTCTCAGAGATCTTCGTGCTTTAGGTGCGAAACTTCACAAATAATATTATTAGTATTAAATATTTCTAAAAAGCGTTGACTCTAAAATGCTTTTTATATAATATACTCACGAACTCAACGGAAAGTGTTTAACGTTTATTTTGTGACACGGACCTTTCAATCTAAGGGGACCCTATGATTTCAAAGATCATCAAAAACATCAAGTGGGTTATTAACTACATTCTCGGACTGTTTGCCCATGATATGGGAATCGATTTGGGAACATGTACGACGCTGGTCTATGTCAAAGGCGAAGGGGTTGTTCTGTGTGAACCGTCTGTTGTCGCGATCGAAAAAGATAGCGGCCGCGTTATTGCCGTTGGGGAAGAAGCGAAAAGGATGTTGGGGAGGACGCCTGGAAATATTGTTGCGATTCGCCCGATGAAAGATGGCGTCATCTCAGATTTTCAGATTACAGAAGAAATGTTGCGTTATTTCATTAAGAAAGTACATAAAGGCAAGTTTTTGTTGATGGCCAAACCGCCCATGGTCATTGCGATTCCGTCTGGCATTACCGAAGTTGAAAAGAGGGCGGTCAAAGATTCTGCAGAGCGGGCCGGGGCCCATTCCGTTGATTTGATCGAAGAACCCAAGGCCGCTGCGATTGGTGTGGGACTGCCGGTGGAAGAGCCTGCAGGCAATATGATTATTGACATTGGAGGCGGGACCACTGAGTATGCGGTTATTTCGTTGGGGGGATTGGTCTATGCGAATTCGATTCGCATCGCTGGCGATAAAATGGATTCAGCGATCATTGATTATTTGCAGAAGACATACAATTTGATGATTGGTGAGCGGACCGCTGAAGAAATTAAGATTCGTATCGGGTCGGCTTATCCGTTGGAAGAAGAATTGATTATGGATGTTCGCGGACGAGATCTGATCGCCGGCCTGCCGAAAACCATTACGATTTCTTCTGAGGAGATCCGTGACGCATTGCATGATACGGTCGCCGCGATTGTCGATGCCGCAAAGGTGACGCTTGAAAATACTCCGCCGGAATTGTCATCCGATTTGATTGACCGGGGCATTGTTATGGCCGGAGGGGGGTCTTTGCTGCGCGGACTGGATCGCCGTATCGCGGAAGAAACTGGTCTGCCTGTTCATATCGCAGATGATCCGATGACTGCGGTTGTTTTGGGCACGGGTCAGATGCTGAATATGCCGGCACGCTTACGCCGCCGTCTGGTTGTGCCAAAAAAATTAGATTTTTAATCTTTTAATATCGTGGTTATCGTGTGTCTGGAAAGAAAACCAAGTTCATAGCTTATGCCGTACTCTTTGTGGCAGTATTTTTTTTGCTGTTCCTTCCGTCAGGTTTTTTAAGCCCTTTTAAATTTACGATTCTCAAAATAGTCAGCATCCCCATCCGCATTGTCTCTGTTCCATTGAACGAAATAAAAAAAGTTTTAACGTATCACCGGACGCATTATGAATACCGCAAGCTTCAGTTGCAGTACAGTGTGTTGCGTGAACGCATCATTGGGATGGATGAGGTTCTCAAGGAAAATAACCGGTTGGCCGAATTGCTTGATTTTAAGAGACGGTTGGTTTTTTCATCGGTTGCCGCCAATGTGGTGGGGCGGGATCCGAGCCGTTGGAATGCGGTGATTTTTATTGACCGGGGCAAGGAGGATGGCGTGGACATCGGAATGCCGGTGGTCAGCGCCTTGGGTGTTGTCGGCAAGGTATCTGAGGTCGGCGAGAACCGATCGAAAGTCATTTTGCTCACGGATCCGGATTTTTCTGTTGCGGCCTTGGTCAAGAGGTCCCGTGAAGTCGGCCTTGTCTCGGGAAGTTTGCAGGGCATGGGGCAGATGCGGTACCTGTCCGGCAATGCTGATGTTCAGGTGGGGGATGTTATTATTACATCAAAGCTGAGCTCGTCTTTTCCAGAAGGGCTGCTGATCGGCGAGGTGATTGCTGTTCAGATGGATCAAAACAGTTTAACGGTCAATTGCACCATTAAGCCGGCAGCGTTGTTGTCGCAGCTTGAGGAAGTTTTGGTTGTTTATACGGATTGATGCCGTTGTGGGTGAGCAAACGGGAGTCGGGTGAGGCATGGGTGTGTGATTGTTGGGGAGCTGGTGAATGAGAAATATTTTTCTGATTAGCGTTTGTGTCTTGGCATGCTTTGTAGCGGAATATTTTTTGGCGCAATGGTTGCCAGCATGGTTTCAGCCAAATCTTTTGTTACTCTTTGTTATTTTTTTTAATCTTTATCGCGGCATTCGCCATAGCCTCTTGGTTGCGTTTTTTTCCGGCCTGATCCAGGACAGTTTCGCTCCGCAGATTTTTGGATTAAATATCTTTGCGCTGATGCTATGTGCATATTGCACGACGCTTTTGAAAATGTATATTTATGAGTCCGGGTCGGTTGTCTCAAGGCTGTTCTTGGTTTTTTTGATCACGACGCTTTATGTCCTGGTCGTTTTTTGTTTGAGGATGATTTTTATTCCGTTTCATTTTTGGTCAGCGATGCATTACATTATGTTGCCACAGATTTTTGCGACCACGGTTTTTTCTATTTATATCCTAAAGGCTTTCCGACAATGCGCCTTAAAATTATTCGCGTAGGAATTATTTTTTTATTTATTGTGTTGGCTGGAGGCTTGATTTATGTTCAGGCGTTCCAAGGAAATTATTTCTATAGTTTGAGTGTGAATAATCGCATTCGGGTCATCCCTCTGGAAGGACAGCGCGGGCGCATTTTAGATCGTCACGGCAAGGTGATTGCCGACAACCGCTTATCGTTTGATGTGACCGTTGCTCCGCAGGATATTTTTGACCGTGATGCCTTATTTGGCTATTTGAGTCAGGTGCTTCGTGTTGATCAAGATGTCTTGATAAAACGCTATCAGCAGCGTCG
>CAZBHY010000127.1:0-4583 GCA_964491705.1 uncultured Planctomycetales bacterium | reverse complement strand
GGTGAGGAGAAGCAAGAGGAGGAGTAGAGATCTGCTCTGCGGTTTAAAAAAATATGATTAGGCGTGGTATTCAGGCGGAGTTTTGTTATAATTCCGATTAAGTATAATGATTAATACTATTTGAGCAGGGTGAGAGATGGGGGAGCTGAAATATCAGGAAGAGGGAACGGTCCGTGTCATTCGGGGATGTATCGTTATTGTCGAAGGTTTCAAGAATTGCATTAACGGTCAGGTCATCCGTTTCGGTTATGGAACCATGGGCATTATTATTGGTTTTACCGAGGATGCGGCGCAGATTCTGATCATTCGTCAGGCCGTCAGTTTGAAGACCGGCGACCGGGCAGTCGCCACCATGGAAATTTTCAATACACCTGTCGGAGATAATTTTTTAGGGCGCATTATCAATCCTTTGGGAGAGCCGCTGGATGCGCTGGGTTCGATTGCTCCATCAGAAATGGCCCCGATCTTTGTGGATGCACCGTCGATTTTAAGACGGGCAATTCTATCCAAGACCCTGGAAACAGGCATTAAGGTTATTGATTCGATGATCCCGATCGGGTTCGGTCAGCGTGAGCTGATTTTGGGTGATCGCATGACCGGGAAGACTACCATCGGTACAGACACGATCATTAATCAAAAACATACAGGGGTGAAATGTATTTATTGCTGCATTGGTAAGGCGCATTCGGCATTAGGGCGTGTAGTGCAGCTTTTTTTGGATAATGACTGTTTTAAATACACCACAATCGTCGCTGCGACCGCGATTGCTCCCCCGGGCCAGCTGTATTTAGCACCGTATGTTTCGTGCGCGATCGGTGAATTTTTTATGCGCAAGGGCGAAGATGTGCTGGTTGTCATGGATGATTTCACCAAACACGCGTGGGCCTATCGGGAGATCTCATTGCTTTTGGAACGTGCCCCGGGGCGCGACTCATATCCCGGGGATATTTTTTATCTGCATTCTAAACTCGTTGAACGTGCTGCCTTTTTGGCGAAACAATATGGCGGCGGATCTATGACACATCTGCCGATTGTGGAAACCCTGGAAGGTGATCTGACCGGCTATATACAATCCAATCTCGTTTCCATGACCGATGGGCAGATCATGATCAGCTCCTCGCTGTTTGGCGAAGGCCAGCGGCCTGCGGTGGACTTGGGCTTATCTGTTTCTCGCGTGGGCAGTAAGGTCCAGTGGCCGATTGTGAAAAAGTTTTCCGGCCCTCTGCGTTTGGAATATCTCCAATACCGTGAGGTTTTAAGGGTGTCGCGTTTAAAGACCGGCGCACAGACAGAAGACGCGGAAAAGCAGATGAAGAGCGGTGAGATTTTGACCGAGCTGATTAAACAGCCGCCCAGTGAGCCTGTTCCGATGGAGTCCTTGGCGATTATTCTTTATGCATACTCGAAGATGGTCTTGCATGAAATGAGCATTGAGGAGCTGAATATTTTTCAAAAAGATGTATATGACTATTTTAAAAAGCATGATCCAGCGTGGATGAAATTGCTGCGTGAGAAGCGGGATATGGATGACGACATGAAGAAACGGTGCGATGAGATTCTTGATCAGTATCTGAAGGAGATTATTGCGAAGCGTCCCAAGGTCGATCTGGATGAGGAGGACGAGGAGAAAGGTGACGCGAATGTCGGCAAAGATGTGCTGGATGGCGCGACGTCAAAGAAAAAGTAACGCCATTATGATCGGGTAAGCAGAAGCCATGGCAGATAAATTTCGGGCTACATTCAAAATTTCCGTGATGACTCCTGATTCTTTGCTGTATCAGAATGAGGTGGAGAGCGCGTTTTTTACAGGAGATCAGGGTGAGTATGAGGTTTTGCCATATCATTATCCGGTTTTGGGTGTTTTAAAACAGGGGAATATCATCGTTAATTGGCGGGAGGCGATTCCGATCAAATTTGGGATTGTTAAGTTTTTTGCGAATGACTGTATTGTGCTGGTTGAGGAAACCGAGCGCCTTGGTCCGCAAAAGAAGAAGAAGGAAGAAGAGATCTTTACGGAAAGTGATGATGCGGTACACCATATCTGATACGGTGCTGAGTGTGCGGACTGTGGGGCATTATCGGTGATGCGGAAACAACGAGGAGCAGGAAATGCAATGGGCGGAAACCCTATTAATTGTGTCGATCATGTTGATTGCCGTTTTAGGCCCATCGATTGTCATCGCGACTTTGGGATATGCGGTTATTAAGGCGTTGAGCCGCAATCCGTCAGCCGCATCCAAGATTTTTATGGGCATGGTGGTCATGTTGATTTTTGTTGAGGCCATTTCGATTATCGCTATTTTGATCATTTTCCAACTTTTTGGAAAGTAGGTGCGCGATGGGATCGACATCATTGATTTTGATTGGATTGTTTTTTTTAGCCGTGAACGTTCCGTCTGTGCTGATCGCCTGGTTGGGGATAAAATTTTTGGAACAACTGGGGCGTTATCCGAGTCGGACACCGGCGATTCAAATGAGTATTATTTTGAAATTGGCCGCGATTGAAGTGGGGGCCTTTACATTGATTTTGGCGTTGTTTAAAGTTTTGTCCCCTGGTGCGGATGCGCCAACGGGGTCATAAGGGGGAGAAATGAGATGAATTTTTTTATTTTTATTTTACAGTTTTTGGTCTTAATGGCGGTTGTGTGCGGGGTGATCATCTTTGTTTTACGCAAAGTTCTTTTTGACAGTACTCAGGGGGCAGTGAACCGGTTGCAAAAGGACACCGAAGCGGTCAGGGCCAAGCAGACGGAACTGAATCAGAAGATCAAAGAAGCGAATGAAGAGCTGCAGCATCGCCGGAGTGAGGCAGATAGTTTGGTATTAAAGATGAAAACCGATGCGGAAGAGGTGGCTAAGCAGGAACGGGAGAAGATTATTGCAAAGGCCAGGGCCGAAGGAGAAGAGATTATCGCCAAGGCGCAGAAAACCAAAGATGATATGCGCAAGGCCTTGGAGAAGGAGATGGAGCTGAAGGCGGTTGATTTTATGATTATTCTGGCTGAGGAAATCTTTAGTGAAAAGGTCCGGGCATCATTGAATCATGACCTGATCGATGAGTTTTTAGACAGTTTTCAAAAAACGGATATGTCGATGATCAGTGAATCCATTGCGGAGGCTGATGTGGTATCCGCGATCCCATTGGAGGAAAAATTCCGAACCCGTCTCTCTGATATTCTGCAGAAAAAATTGGGCCGGACGATTGCCCTCAAATATACAGAGGATAAAAAAATTCTGGCAGGGATGGTTGTTCATTTTGAAAATCTTCGGTTGGACGGGAGTTTGGCGCATATTATGAAGGAAAAAGGGGTTGACATGAAAGAGCGGCTGGAACGCGGTTTGTTGTAACGAGACAGGAGTGTGGGATGGGCAAGGCGAATAAGATCAAAAGCGATTTGGACGATATCACTGAGCTGGTTGAGATTATTCAGGTCCTCAAGGACGTCGCGGATACAAAATTTCATGATTTGGCCAATCGGAAAGACCGTTTTGCTCGGTTTGGTGAATCATTTGTGGAATTTTTTCGCATGATCAGTCTATCTACCGTCCGGCATCCATTGGTGTCCAATGATAACCCCAAGACTGGTTTGGTGGGCATTACATCAGAAGCGGGGTTTATGGGTGATCTCAACGCCAAGGTTGTGCGGCATATCCTGGCGGAATTTGAACGTATTCCTAATTGTCAGCTGATCATTGTCGGACGAAAAGGCGTGGAAAAATTACGAAGTATCCAGCCCGGGATGAAGACCTTTGTTGATCTTGAAGAGAAGGGGCTCTACGAAGTGGCGATTCAGTTGAAGGATTATCTGATCGATGAGGTGATGAACGACCGACTGGGCAAGGTATCTGTGGTCTATCCGTGGTCGAAAAGTTTTAATCTGCAAAAGCCGCGTACGGTTAGTCTGCTGCCCTGTGATGAGTTGCTGACCAAGCAGGCCGAGTTTGTGGATTCCATCGAACGCGTGATCGAAGAGTCGGATCCGACGGATATTATCGGTTATCTGGCGGATATGTGGCTGGTGTGCCGGCTCTATGAAATTTTGCATGATACATCCATTTCTGAGGCGGCGGCGCAGTCTCAGCAGTTAGAGGCCAGTGTTCAGAAAATGAAAAAAGATAAAAAGGGGATTGCGGCGGCGTTCACCAAGGCCAAAAAAGGCGACATTGACAAAGGGATGCGCGAAGTCTTTACATCACGCATGATGACCCGTCGCTAACAGGGGCGTGTCATGCTGGATCTGTGGGATGAATTTCCGCAGGTGATCTCAGGAGAATAATGATGGCAGAGCAAAATGATCCGATCAAACAACCGGAACAGGCAGCCGGGAACGGCGATGCGACTTCCCAGACAGGGGCGCCATCACCGGCAGGCAGCAATGCGGCCGCAGAAAAATCCCGGCAGGATCAACAGGGACCAGAGCGCGATCATCGGCAGGGCCCACCGGTGGCCGAGATCGATCCCTTGACGGGAAAAAAGAAGAAGATCCGGGGGCAAGGCCGGGTGGTTTCTGTGCAGGGCCCGGTGGTCGACGTGTATTTTGAGGACATGGATGATATTCCGGCCTTATACTACGTTATTGAGG
>CAZBHY010000126.1:0-4639 GCA_964491705.1 uncultured Planctomycetales bacterium | reverse complement strand
CGTAACCACATCATTAGCACGATCGGTAAAAGGATATTTCTGAAGAACCAATTCATAACTCTTAAACGCCTGGGCAAAATTACCTTGCTTTTCCTGGAATTCAGCAATATAAAACTGCGCCTCAGCTGCCTCGCGTGCTTTCGGATAATACTTGATCAACTTCTGCATCTCCTGTTCAGCCGTTTTATACTCTTCCTGCGCGGCAAATTCAAGCGCATACGCCAGCTGCTTTTGCGGAGTTTCTTTAACCGAATACTTGGGATTGACCCATTGGCGGGTTTCCGGAGTCCAGATCCAAAATGCAAAGGCAGGAGATGACATCAAACAAAAAATGCTAAGTAATAAAATAAAATACTGACGCATAGTTCCCTTTATAATAAACATATTACATATATTAATAATGTATGCAATTTAACACAGTCCATTCCCTTTGTCAATCCGACTCAAAAATAAAGCCCTTTGGTTTTTTGAACCAAAGGGCTTTATGTGCGTTCACTGTAAAAATTTATCGTTTCTTTTCTGCCGTCTTTTTTGCGCCGGCCTTTGCATCGCTCTTCTTCGCAGCCGTCTTTTTCTTCCGATCTTGTATCAACTGATACTTTTCCGGCATATGATATTTCATCCATCCTTCCGCGTAAAGACCCAACCACTCATCTGTCGCCCGCTCAATACCAATGCTGTAGCCTGCCTTCTGACTTTCAATCCAAAGATGTCGGTTAATCTCCTCAATGACTTCTTTATTCTTCAACAGGTCGCGCAAATCATTGATATTCATGGAAGCCCTCCTCATGCATAACGTTAACTCAAGACATTCGCCAAATTGCATTCATCCTAAGCTGTGGTTAATGAAATTATATCCGCGTTTTTATTATTTGCCAAACATTTTTTAAAAAAGTCAGGCCAATTTTTTAACGCCGTAAAACTATCATAACTCCAATAATACTAAGCTCATAAAGCAGACACAATAATATTGCTGTGACAACCTGCGTAAACACGTCAGGCGGCGTCAAAATCGCACCGATCACAAAGCATCCAACATACACATGTCTGCGGTAGGTTCGCAGCGTGTCCCCAGAAATAATGCCCATCCATGCCAACATGACCAGAAAAAAAGGAAGATTAAATATCAAGCCGCATAATACCAAAAGCCCGCAATAAAAACTGAGATAATGTCCTGCGGAAAGCATCGGATACAATGATGGAGTGGAAAACGTCAAAAAAAATCTCACGGCAAATGGCGCAACGACCCTGTCGCCCAATGCCACGCCAAGCAATGACATAAAAAAAACACAACACACCGCCCAACAACACGCTCTCCGTTCCGGCGGTCTGAGCCCTCCCCAGAGAAAACGCATCATCTGATACATCCAGACCGGCGCAGCAACCAGCGCGCCGCAGATCAAAGACAGTTGACAGCGGATCACCAATGCCTCAGACAGCGATAAAAAAATCAGCGGGCCAACAGGCCTGCTGATATATGCCATCACAAAATCTGATACCGGAAAACACAACACCGACCCAACCAGCCATGCGACGATCATCGCTATCAACCGCCAGCGGAATTCTTCCAGATGATCCCAAAAAGAAAAATTTTCATTTTTGCCCGCAGACATAACATCAAACCGCCGCAATGCTGAGATCAATCACTCACCGTCAGAATCTTTGACGGATTTTTTAAACTCTCTCAGCGCCTCTCCGATGGCCTTGCCGATTTTTGGAAGATTTTTTGCTCCGAACAAAAGCAAAATAACAACGACCACCACTAGGATTTCCGCCAACCCGATCCGTCCCACAGCGCCCTCCTTTATTCCAAAACAACCTGGTAGATATTTTCCGTAAACTGTCCAACGTCTTCAACAGGATCCACATACGCAACCACATCCAGTGCCATGCGGACGACCACGGTCCCTACTTTTTTGTCATCCTGCACCACGCGTAAATAAGATCCTTTCTTGACCCCGTTCAACGCGCCTAACGTAATCATCCATACGCCGCCGTCCCGATCAATCCACAAATCTCCTCGGGTGCGAGAGCTCTCTGCATCTCCATACCGTTGTTGCGCGGCAGACAGCAGGGCATCAACCTCAATGCCATGCCCAACACGCATGGTGAGATCCTGAGCCGTCTTCTGCGCGGATGCATTCTGTTCAGTGACCACGGCTATCTTTTCCTGAATACTTTTGATCTCTGCTTCTTTTCGCTGATTCTGATCAATCATGTGATACACAACGATAATCACGCAGACAAAGGCGACAATAATAAAGAGCAGCCCTAAAAACAAAACAGTTTTATTTCCTGATTTTTTCATCGATGGCCATGATCATGGTTCATTTTTTTCATTTTATCATAATGCCCTGCGGCTTCTACTGAATATTCAAAAAAGAGCCGCTGCATCTGCGCTCTTATTTCTTACCGATCAGCTCAAACATCTTCTTTTTATACGCCTCGACCCCAGGCTGATCAAAGGGATTGACTCCCAGAAGATATCCAGACACCGCGACAGCCTTTTCAAAAAAATAATACAACTGGCCCAAGTGCGCTGCATCCGCCTTGTCCAGCGCAATGGTCATATTCGGAACGCCACCATCTAAATGCGCAGCCGCTGTGGCCTCATATGCCTGTTGATTAACAAAATCCAAATCTTTGCCTGCCAGACAATTGAACCGATCTAAGTCCTGCTCATCCCGCGGGACAATGATCTGATGTCGCTGCTGCCTGATATTCACAAATGTTTCAAACATATGACGCGGCCCATCCTGCAGCATCTGCCCCATGGAATGCAGGTCGGTCGATAAAATCAACGACGCCGGAAAAATCCCCAAACCATCTTTTCCCTCGCTTTCCCCATAAAGCTGCTTCCACCATTCCTGCACATAAAACATATTGTCATAAAATGAAGCCATCACTTCAATGACCTTGCCTTTGTGAAACAGGCAATGCCGCGCGCCGGCATACTGATACGCGATATTGTGCTCCCAATCTCTTTGACTATATTCCTGTTGTGCGACACGCGCCCCGTGAACCAACCCCTTGATATCAATTCCAGCTAAGGCCAAAGGGACCAGACCCACCGGCGTCAAAACAGAAAACCGTCCACCGATATCATCCGGAATGACAAAACTCCGATATCCCTCCTGATCCGCAATCTTTCTTAAAGCCCCTTTGGCTTTGTCCGTAACGCAAATAATGCGTTTTTTTAACTGCTCCGAACTGTATTTCTTCTGCATAAATTCTTTCATGATACGAAAGGCCAGCGCAGGCTCAGTGGTCGTTCCGGATTTCGAAATGACCACCACCGTAATATCCTGATCCTTGATCTCATCGATCAACGCAGCAAAATAATCCACAGACATATTATGACCCGCATAATGCACCGGGATCTTCGCCTCATTCCTCAGAAATTCAATCGTTGAACGAATTCCCAAATAGGATCCGCCGATGCCAATACTGATCAGGCACTCAGAATCCAATCGCACCTGCTCTCCCAAGGCCGACAACTCATCCAAAAAAGAATCCTCAATCATGCTGGGCAACGTGACCCATCCGGTGAAATCGCTGCCCGCACCAGTTTTATTGTCCAACGCGTCATGCGCCTTGCGAATGCCAGGAACCAGCAGCTCAAAATCCTTTCGCCCGACGTATCCTTCCAAATTGTGCCGATCAAGATGTATTGCCATCATTCGTCCTTTCGTCTGATTGCCGATTCAATAACAGCACCACCTAAAACACTATCCCCATCATAAAAAACAACCGACTGGCCCGGAGTCACCGCATACTGTGGCTGATCAAAATCCACCCGAACCAACCCATCCTCCTGTACACGCACCGTTGCGCCCACATCCAAAGAATTATACCTGATCCGTGCAAGCACGTCTATCGGCCGCGTAGAAAATTTTTTCCCAAACGAACAAAACTCCTTGGCCAACAACCCATTGGCCAACAAATATTCTTTCGGCCCAACATAAATAACATTCTCCTGTGGATCAATCTGATAAACATACACAGGAAATCCCAACGCAATGCCCAGGCGTTCTCGCTGCCCGATCGTATAACACCCAATTCCTTGATGTTGGCCAACAACTTCTCCGTTCTGATTCTTGAAAACCCCAGGCACAAAGGCATCGGAGCCAACATATTGACGAAGAAACTGCTGGTATCCGGCGTCGCCCACAAAACAAATATCCTGACTCTCAGGCCTCTGCGCTGTATTCAATCCCTTCTCCCGTGCAATCGCCCTGACCTCAGGTTTGGTTAATTCACCCAAAGGAAATAATATGTTCGGTAAAATAGATTCTGTGATCCCGTATAAAAAATAGGATTGATCCTTATCCAGATCCACAGCTTTCTTCAACACAAACGACTGTGTATGTGCGTCGTACACATTACGCACGTAATGTCCCGTCGAAAAATAATCGGCCTCACAGGCCATGGCCTTTTCAAACAGGCAACGAAATTTCACAATTTGATTGCACCGCACACACGGATTAGGCGTTCGCCCACGCAAATATTCCTGCACAAAATTGTCAATGATGCCATCGCGCAGTTCACTTTCAAAATTTAAGACATAGTGAGGGATGCCTAAAATCTCCGCGGCTCTTTTGGCAGCCTCAATCCCTTCGGCCCCGCAACATGACGGCTT
>CAZBHY010000125.1:0-4718 GCA_964491705.1 uncultured Planctomycetales bacterium | reverse complement strand
GAAGTATGAGCAGATGGTGGAGTGGATACGTAAAGATTTGAATGTCACGACACTGCGTTATCAACGTATGGAAGATATGATTGAGGCGATCGGATTGCCGCAGAAGGATATGTGTCTGTATTGTTGGACAGGGCACGGCCCTTCCATGAAGGCATGACGTGACGACGGTGATTTCGGCTGGCAGGATGGGAAGTTGAGAATTAAACCCATAGGGATTGTTTTTTGGACACTGTGATCTATGCTGCGCTTGCGCGATTTTGTTGATCAGCTTAAAAAATTTTTTTCTACGCATACGCGTATTCTGGTCATTGCGGCGGCTTTGATTGTATGGGTGATTCTTTTTTATCCTTTATTATCTGTTGGCCAACCGTTTATTATTGACGCCCCACCGTATTTTGGATCGCTCACTGCCCTGATTCAAAATTATCAAAATGGAATTTATCCGTTGTGGGATCCTGGATATGATGTCGGGGTGCCAAATGAATTTTTTTTACGCCGGGTTGGGGAATTTAATCCGTTCTACAGTGTGTATCTTGTGATGTTTTCTCTCGCCGGTTCTCCGGAACCCCAGCTTTCGCCCTATACGACGGGTTCTCAAATTTATGTTGTGTTTACCGTATTATATTATTTTTTAGGAGCGATAGGATTTTACCGCTTTGCTCAAGCCGTGCTGCGCCATACGCCATCGGCGTTGCTGGCATTTGTATTATTTCTATTCTCATCATTAGGGTTCATTCAGTTTTTGTGTTTTTCTAACCTTCTTTTTGTTCCAATCATTTGGTTTTTTGCATTTTTTGTTTCCTGGTGCCAGCGCTGGAAGGTTAAAGATCTACTCGGATGGACGCTGTGTGTGTCGATTATTATGACGACGTATTTGCCGTTTTATTTTGTGGTGATGGTGATGGCGGCGATCATTTCATGGGCGGTATTTTTTCCAGATAAGATTTTTCCTTTTTTGCGCGGAGGATATGAGGCCTATCGGAAAAAAAAGATTTTATTTTTTTTCTGTGCCATGATGATTCTCACATCGTTGACCCCCGGCTATATTTTTATGCAGATGAGTAAGACGCAGGATGTTCAGCTGCCCATCCGCAGTGCTGACGCCAGCCGTTTTGGTAGCGGAAATGGAGAGCTGGAGAGCTCCGCTCAGGTGGGGATGCAGTCGTTCCAAGGGCAGGGCGTGGTGGCGCCCAGCATTCTGGAGAATTTGTTCCATCGACTGACTGATCGCGCACTATTTTCCTCATCGGTGGATTATACCTGGGCCTATTTTTCGTTTTTTGGGTTTTTGATTCTTTTCTTAGGGGCAGCGGCCAGGGCGGATCGCAAACTGATTTTTTTAATGACCTGGGTATTTCTTGTTTTTCTTGTTTCTCAAAATATCGGGACGCCTGTTTATCCATTTCTGTTTAAGCATGTTTTCTTTTTTCGGTATTTTCGCAATGCCTATTTTTATTTATGGATTTTTTTATTGCCGATGACGATTTTGATTATTGCGCAATTATTCCGTATTTTGATTGATTCTATGGAACGCAGAAATGCGGTACATTATTGGAGTCTGGTGAATATCCTGGCGCATGGGACGTTCCTGGCATTGCTCATTGTGATACACCATGGTGTTCCGGCGACGTATGTTACTGTTTGTGCGAGTTTTATTTTTTGGATATTGGTGATTATCGGGAAGCTTCGCATGACAACACCGCAGGCCATGTGGCTGCTTTGTGTTGTGGCGGTTATGCATCCGGTTCAGGTGATTCCTCATCATGTGCGTAATCATATTTGGAATTTGTCTGAGACACGAGATTTTTTCTCCGATGAGATTGCCGCACAAAAAAATCGTGTAAGAGGGCTGGGAAGTTATTATGCCACACGATGGGGGTTGGTTTTGAAGTCTTTGATTGAACCGGATCAAATTGCGGAATATCTGACGCACCAATTTGTATTGTATGACCGTCTGTTGCCGTTTGATGAGGCCAGCGGGTCTGCCATGGATATTCAGCGCGTGTTTGTGGATGGGGATAACACGGCGCTGGTTCCTGTGGATTATGCGGGCCCGTTGTCTGTCCAAGAAGACTATTCTTCGTCGGCTGAGCGAATTCCTTACGGAGAAAATGAGCGGATGGAAATTGTGCAGTTTGATCATAATACCCTCATCGTGCGAACACATTTTGCAACAGAAAAGTTTTGCGTTTATAACGATGCCTATGATGCCCATTGGTCGGCATGGATCAATGGTCAGAAAACTGAGATTGTTCGTGCCAATATTGCGTTTAAAGGCATTTGGATCCCAGCGGGAGACCAGCTTGTCCGTTTTCGTTATGGGGCATGGTCACGGTATGTTTTGGGGTATGTGCTGCTTGCGATGACCTATGGGGTGTGTGTGACGGTTATATGGTTGGCCGTGAGAGAGAAGTTCTTGAAGCGTCAATGACCGATGGATATTGCGATGATAATGAGAATTGTAAAATTTTTTGTTACTCGGGTGCTGGTGATTTATCTATGCATCTATATCTTATCCTGGGTGATTATTGATCAGCATCAATTGTATGAGGCATCGCGCATTCGGACGCTGAATTCGCTCAAACCGTTGACCTATGGGCATCTTTTGTCGCTTGCTCGGGGAGAACCCGCAGATCTGAAAAAATTAAAAATTTATGACACATATTTTCGCACGGTAGCAGACTTTTTGCCGTTGATGCCAGAAGCCCACAGCATGCGTGGATTTTGCGCGTATTACATGGGGCGCCCTGATGATGCCATCGCTGCGTATGAACAAGCAATCGCACTCAATCCGCAATTTTTTTGGTATTATCATAATCTCGGCATTCTTCTTTTTCAGCAGGGTCATTACGAGAGGGCTGTTGAGGTTCTTGAGACGGCTCTGTCATCTCCACCGGATATGATTTTAAAATTGATCCAGAGTTCTGTGATGATTTATCGCCATGTTCTTTATCATCGTTCTCCTGAGGAGCTGTCTGATCAACATCGTCATGGGAGACGGGATAGTTATGTCCTAATTGCCGAAAGTCTGTATCAGTTGAAACGTTATCATGATGTCATCAGCTTGACGGCCGCGTTGATGAATGAAGACGTTGATGATCAACATTATTTTTTGTACAAGGCGGGACAGGCGGCTTATGCGTTGGGAAAATATTCTTTAGCCGCGGATTTTTTAAAGGAGTATTTAACCGTAATGAAGGATCCGGGTGCGTTATCACTGTTTGCACAAGCATTGCATCAGGCAGGGCAGGTCGATCTGGCTGAGCCGATTTTGCGTCAGGTTCATAATGTTTCTACATTCAGCAGCCCAGAGGATGCACGCCCGTACCAGGTTCAACTTCAGCCATATTGATGTGTGTGCGAGGTCGGCGAGAGAGGGGGCACGCATGATATTGTCTCTGTTAAATCGACGGTCAGTGGTATGTGTATTGGGTTTTGTGTGTTTGAGTTTTGTTTTTTCTGCCTGTGAGACCTCTGCAAAGAAATGGGCGCCTGCGGATGGCCACACCTTGGTTGTGATTGGTCAGAATCTGATAGACATAGAAGAATATGTTCGCATGTCTGATTCGATTCCTGCTGGGTTTATGACGTATACATCCATTCAGGAGGTGGATGGTTTAGACACTCCAGCGGTTGACCGCGGAGCGGGTATTCATTTTGCGGGGCATTATGTTCAACGGTATCCTGGAACAATCCTTCAGGTCGGGTTGTACATGGTTAACGCCTTGGATGATATTTTGGCTGGTCGCTATGATGACAATATTGCTGCGTTAGGGTGTTGGATAAAAAAGGCACAATGTCCGGTGTATCTGAGAATTGGTTATGAGTTTGATCTCCCCGATAATCATTATGATCCAGAATCCTACCGTGCCGCATTTCGGTATATCGTGGATCGTCTGAGAAATGACGGCGTTGATAATGTTGCATTTGTTTGGCACTCCTATGGGCAGATTCATCCTGGTCGACCCATGATGAATTGGTATCCTGGCGATGATTATGTGGATTGGTTTGGGATATCATTTTTTAGTCCATTCAACCAGGGGAATATGGCCATCATCGCGCGGCTGTCGAAACAGCATGGGAAGCCATTGATGCTGGCGGAGTCCACGCCTTTTCAGGTTGGAGTGCTCAAGGGAGAAAAATCTTGGAAGATATGGTTTAGCCGGTATTTTGATTTTATTGAACAGTGGGATGTAAAAATGCTGTGCTATATCAATAGCGGTTGGGATGAGCTGCCTATGTTCATGGGTCAGGGATGGGGTGAGGCCCGGTTGCAACTCAATGATTTTGTGAAACAACGATGGATGCAAAAGATGACGGAAGAACGCTTCATTCATTTTTCTCCTGATTTGTTTGAGCAGATCGGGTTTCATCAACACCATGTTGCGCAGTGATGCGGCAAAAAAATTTTCACGTTTGATCGCAAACAATGTATTTTTCAAACAGTGCCCGCGTTGGAGTTCTTTTTTTAATTCTCTCATGTTATAATTTCTCATGCCATTTTCGTCTATTCCTTTAATTGTGGAACCACCCAATATAGAGTTCTCCCAGCGGATATCCTCTCAGTGGGGCTGGGAGATCCGTTCGCCCAAGGACGAGGATCAGTTTGTTTTAAAGGTTGAAGATGATCGTCTGAAACTTTTTTATTTGCGCGAGCAGCGGCTTGGGCCCGTGTCGGTTGATTTTTTATCCGGGATGATGCTGTATCGGCGGAAATT
>CAZBHY010000124.1:0-4728 GCA_964491705.1 uncultured Planctomycetales bacterium | reverse complement strand
CTCGGCCCGCGGGACAAAAAGGCAACGCTAACCCCGGACGCTGAAGAAACGTTAGGATATATTGTTAAGAATGCGTTTTTCTTAAGAACGAAATTGATTGCTCTAGGCATTTTATCCGGAGGCAAGGAAGAATGGATCAGATTAGGCCGGGAGCAGGTCGAGCATCGGTGGGAAGGCTTGCGACCATCGTCGCACGATAGAGGGGCACACAGAGTTGGGATAAAACAATGGATAGGGCAGTTTTGTGGATATTTTCGAGAAAAGCCGCTTCAGAAGTTGATGGCTGTTTTCGCTGAGGAGCATGGCTTTAAGGGTGCCCAGGAAGGGTATGCGGCCATCGGGTGTGAGGATATTCCGGAGATGAATGCGGATCTTTTTGAGACATGGCTGAAAGATCAGGCGCATCGCGAGGTTAAAGTTGTGTTTCCTAAAGAGCGGGATCGCCCAGGTCTCTTGGCCGATGTATTAGAAATATTTCGTAAGTTTAATATCAATATTGAATCGAGCCAAGCTGAGGCGGGAAACTTATATTTTGATATCTTAGGGGGACTGGAAGTTGTCAATGAAACATTAAGGCGGGAAATCGTTCAAATATTACCGGACGCTATGGTTGAGATTCGGCCTTTGCTGTCTGTAATCGATGACATGCCTGGCCGAGAAGGGCCTGCCAGCTCATCGCCGATCGAAGATGGAATATTTGAGCGCAGGAGGCACGTGTTACCTATTGATGCTAAGCAGTGGATTCGGCAGCATGCTCGTCTTTTCCGCATTGCGCATATGAGTTTGTCTGGGCTGCACTTATCAGTTTTGACATTTGTTCAAAGCATGGGAATGTCTTTGATCGTGGGCGTAACAGCGGCTGGCCAGGCATGGGCGCAAGCGGATTTTCAACCCGTTCAGCCGGCAAAGTCTTTTGATCCGACAGCAGGAATAGCTTTGGTCGGGTTCTTGGTGGCGCTTTTTATCGCACATTACTTTGACAAGAAATTTTTACTGAACAATAGTCAGTTAGGAGCAAAAACAATAACAGCAGCAGAGAAGGCCTGTTTACGGCCAGGTATATGGAGTGTTTTGGATTTTGATCCTCCGCTCAATGAGGCTGAAGCGGCCTCTTGGCGCAATCTTCTTCTTGGGTGGATCAATCGTTTGCGGGATGCATGGCGGGAAAAGGAAATTGTTGAATACACTCAAGAATTGGAAAGCATAGAAAATGAAATTATTGAGACAGTTAATCCTGATGAATTTTCGAAACGACTGCAGGGGTGGGTGGAAGCAGTAGATTCTTTGAGAAAAAAGACTGGGATGCGGATCCCCATCTGCCATCGTTCCCCATCTTCGTCATCGCCGATCGAAGATAAAAATTATGGAAGATGGGTTTCTCGAGGGGCATTACAGGCCATCAGCCTGGGCATCTTGCCGGAGAGCGTGATTAAAAATGAGCGTTGGGATTATCCGCTGCAGTCGCCGGTTGGGCTTGAGATTGAGGTCAAGTGTGACTTGGAGGAGGCGAGATTTTTAAATAGGGTGATTGCGACAGAAATCGAATCCAATGCGTTTTTAGAGTATCAACCCGGTCCGTCATGGAGCGGCATGAATCAGTGGAAAATTGTTCAGAGACTTGAGACATTTGCCTTTGATGCGTCTGAAGTGATTTCCGTGCAGGTGAATGTTGGCGTCCCGTTGAGCCGACGTGCGCATATGGACTCATTGCAGAGTCAGGAAGTGATTGTGGCGGCAGAAAAGTTGATGTTAGCGGTTGTCTTGGCATATGTGAGCGACCAGCGCATTAGGATTAAAAAGACAGAAAAAACTGCTCGATTCCGCTCAGCAGATGATTTTGATGGTCAACGCTATCAGCGCATTGAATATGGGTTCGGGGACATTGAAAATATTGGCGAAATTATTGGGACAATTCAAAAATTGCATGCGGTATTGTTCGCCTGGTCTTTACAGGGAGAGGTAAGAGACCAGGGGATTAAAAATTGCCGAAAGAGCGTTGATCGTGTATTTGATAAATTGGATTGCTGCGGCGTGATTGATTTTTGCCCGATCAGCCTTTCGAATGCGCTGACGTTTGATACGTTGATCCGTTGGCGGGAAATGAATCCTCGTATTGTTGATGGCATTCGGGAAGAGCTCAAGTCGGCTGTTGAGGAGGTTGATCGTAAACTTGCAGATTATCATTGGATGAATTCGTCACATTCCAGCAGTCCGATACACACATTGTCTTGGAAAGATCAGGCTGTTGACAAGGACGCCATGATGCGATGGCATGATCATGACGGACCAATTTTATATGGGGTCAACGGATGTATCAGTTGTGCGGCGATTGTTTTTGCTGCGGTTCAGAAAAAGCAGATTGCGTTTTTGTTTGAGCACTTTTTCATTGTTCCCCATTATGATGGAAGCTATCCGGTTAAGATGATCAGTGGTGTGCCCGTAGATCGCGCGTCTTTACGTGAGTTCTCAGAAAAAGCAAAAGACATCTCTCACTATAATTCTGCCTATCTATTTATTTTGTATCGGGAAGATCAGCGCCCAACGATTGATATTTTAGCGAATCAGGCAGCACAGCGGGATATCCCGGTCTTAGCCGTGTCGCGTGAAGAGGGCACAACATCAGATGTGATTATCGGTCCGGAGGGACTTTCCGCTGCGGTGAGGAGTCATGAGAAAGAGTATCGGTTCGCATTGACATGGCCGGAAGCCAATATCTGGGCAGGCAATCAGCCGATGTTTATGCCCTCAACGGATTTCAACCGTCGTTGGGTTAGAAGTTTCTATCCCATGGAAGGACAGGATTCTGATGAGGATGATTATTTGGAGCCGCAGAGCTCTTCTTGGTTTGCTGATGACAGCAGTTCGCCTGTTGCGCAACCAGAAAAAATCGTGGGGCAGAGCCGCAGGGTGAGCGCGACGGTGCGATCGGCGTTTCATGTGTTGCGGAACGTTTTGTCTCCTTGGGTAGGGGAGACATTTGTTGTTGTATTTTTGACAACCGTTGCGTTGGGTTTTGCTGCGGTGTTTGTGGCACATTCGACAGCAATGCCGATCGTGACCACAGCATCATTTGCCCCAATGTTCTTCTATCCATGGATGATGATCATCACCGGTTTTTGGATGGGACGGTTTTATGCCGGGCGCGATTCAGATGCATACGATTCCATTCGTATGATCGGCAGCGGCTGGGGCCGATTTGAAATGATCAAGGATGACGTCACGCTATTTTCTGTTTTTATATTAAGTGTGTTTAGTGCTATTTTAGACTACCTCGTGACTTTGGTTGTTCCTCAGGCCTCAGGCATTGCGTCATTTTATTTTGTTGCCCCGATTCAATTATTAAGCGCGGTCTGCGGCATTAAATCTGCTCAGACAAGGCGTCCATTGCGTCATTGGAAGACTTTCCATATGAGAGAAGACGAGCGCGCGGTGTCTATCCGCACAGAACGTTCTGCCAGCTCGCCGGTATCGAACAATGTTGTGCTTGGCGCAGTGGTCGCCGATCTTGATAAGAGCATTGCGCCCCGCAATAAGCCGATTCCGGATTTCATACTTGAGAGGTTGATACGTTTGCGGCAATTGGGTTTTCTGTTCGCGGTCGATTCAGGATGTGATTGTTCAACAGTAATTTCGCGCGTTGGAGATCGATTTCCAAAAATTCTACGCCCGGGCGTTCGGTTATATGCGAATGAGGCTGCCCAGAAGATTGTTTACAATCCTTGGGGAGAAGCTCAGGAAGAGGCTGAGTATCGACGTGGATTTGCATCCGAGGCGCTCAAACGCGATATCATTAACCATATTATTCCTGGAGTGATCGCCGGAATTGCCCAGGATCCGAAGGCGCCGGAGAGAGTTCGCGAGGCAATTGAGGCAACCCCATTGGTCCTGGTTGATAAGTCCGCATCTGTGGCGTTTCGTTATTCATTGCCAAAAAATGGCCGTGAGTATATTGCCGGTCAGATTATGGATGCACTATTGAAGTCGGGCATTGAAGGGCTGGAAGTCAGAGTCAATGGCGAGCAGACAACCGCTGTATGTGTCAGTGGTTGCGATAAACGGCTGGCCGTTTATGATATTCTGGCTGAGGAGGGTATTTCCGTTGAAGATATTATTTACATTGGAGATGAGTTTCCCGGAAACGATGTCCTGATGGCTGAAATACAGGGCCTTTTGCCTATGAATGTGGGGCCATCCACCGACATGCAAGGCGTTATTTCTGTAGGACAAGGCTTAGAGCGTACGGCCTGGATCTTGGACCACATCATCATAGCGGCGGAAGAACTCTTGGCTAAATCTGATCCGCAAACTACAGCCATCCGTTGGGCACGTCAGAGAATCATCAAAGCTGTTGATTCGCAAAATTCTGGGTTCGACACCCGCTCCAGCTCGCCGGTATCGAATGATCAAATGACGCTGTTTGATGTGGCTGATCTGGGCTGGTGGGATCATGTGCGCAGTGCTGATGCGTCCCGTCAAAGGCTCATGACTTCCATTGATGAAATCATTGATCAATATAATGGAAAATGGTTGGGGTGTTTTAAATTAATGACAGCCTTGCGGAATTTGGATCAACATTATTACAGGTATGGATATGTTGACAATCGGCATGTCGAGGCCTATCGCGGGGTTGTTCGTTGGCTGGAAAAAAATTGGCGCATGACGAAGAAGCAGCAAAATGCATTAAATAAGATGGATAGCTCCTTAAATGTTGCGCAGTCGGATGTGGCC
>CAZBHY010000123.1:0-4768 GCA_964491705.1 uncultured Planctomycetales bacterium | reverse complement strand
CAACCATACAGAACCGATGACAACACACACGGCGCTAACAGCCAATCCCGTATAAATTTTTTTTAAGGAAAACGATTGTGTCTGACCATCCGCAGGCAGACAATCACCCGGATTACTTAAATAGACCTTGCGTATACCAAAAAAGTATAGCCCCACCAAAACAACACTTCCTATGCTCAGGCCGAATATTTCAGGTAAAATAAACCAGTGAGACAATCCGATCTCTAAAGCAACAATCCCGGCGAGGATGAGGGCAACCAGCGCCGATAAAAAATGTGCCCGATGATATTCCACCAAATTCGTAATCGCGCCTTTGCGATAAACAATATCCAAAAAGACAATGAGCAAAACATTAAAATTATTGCTCCCGACCATATTGCCCACAGCCAGATCGTCAGCCCCAAGCCCGGCAACGGCAGACACACTTGATCCAAATTCCGGCAGCGATGTCACCGCCCCAAGCAAAACAACGCCAATCCAGACCTTTCCGAGACCCAACGCATCACTTAAACGATCCGCGTTTTTTGTCAAGGCCGTACCTGCAATCACAATAATGCCTGCACTCAATATGAATTGAATCCACGCCATACACCCTCTCTGCGCAGCAATGAAAACGTATCATTGACCATTTTTTTCATGCATCATCACCAGGCCGCCGATGGCCACTGCCATTCCCAAAAATCCTTTAAAAAAAGAAACAACATCCGGCCACCACGATAAAATCATCACGACACCGCAAACAACAGCGACCGCCCCACCAACAAACATCATGTTTTGTTTTTTTGTTGCCATGGCATGCCCTCCTCAAATCAGCATATCATCACGCATAACATCGCGCGACACAGTGACTCCCAATGAGAATATCGGGATCACTTCTTCACATCTTTCCAGCGGTTGTGCATCCATGCCCATAACGGCGGATACGCACGAATATATTTCTCAATGACACAAATAATTTCTTGAATGTGCCGCGTGACATGATCCTTATCCGTCAAACCACGTCCGACAGGAATCTCTGGTTCAATATAAATGCAATGCGAATGATCCGGCTGACGCACACAAAACATCGGCATAATCACCGCCTCCGCGCGCTGGGCAAAAACAACCGGGCTGGCTCCCACTGCAGAATCGCGACCAAAAAAATTGACATGAACACGGGCATCTGCGCCATAATTCTGATCCAAAAGAATGAAAAGAATCTCTTTTTTTCGCAAGGCCTTTAACGCCCTTTGAATACACGGGCGAGTGGGAATCGTGTAAATAATATTCACACCTGAAGACCGTGTGATATCTAACACATCCTTCGCCACCTTAGGATCCCTTGGCCGACGCATAATCACGTTCACAGGATATCCCTGCATCGCGAACCAAAAAATCATCAAGGGAAAATTTCCAAAATGCGCGCTCACCGCGACAACGCCCTTGTCTTGAGCGATGGCCTGATCTAAATAATGCCGGCCCTCAATGCGCACCCGTTGGCAGATCTGTTGAGAATTCGCAAAATAATACACAACCTCTGCCACCACCTCGGCCAACTGTGCAAAAGACTGCCGCAGCAAAATCTCCTGTTGATCGCGCCCCAACTTATCCCCATACGCAATACGCACAGTTCTACGCCCATTGCGCGCCAGCCGGCTATTCGTCTGATATAAAAGCCCGAAAATAAAAAAACGACTGATCCACCGTAAAAAAATAATCGGGACAAACGCAGCGCTCCAAAGACATACGCGAAATATCCATCCTAAAACAGTATTGCGAATTTTTTTCCAGAATCGTCTTGGTCTCATGTCCGTTCATAATCTTCTGCTATAAAAAAGGCTAAAGACATTCATCCCCATCCATTCGCCTTTAGCCTTCGCCTGTTTCGCTAACCTAAAATCCGTTTAATTTCACTCAACAACACCTTGGGGGCAACCGGCTTGGTCATATGCCCAATGGCGCCAGCGGAAATCTCCGCCTGAATATCATCCGGAGAATCCTTTGCCGTCAAGAAAAGAACCGGAATATCTTTGGTCTTCTCATCCTCTTTCAATTTCGCACACACCGCGCGACCCTTCATCCCGGGTAAAATGACATCCAGCAATATCAAATCCGGACGCTGCGCCGAAGCAACCTGAATACCGCGCTCACCGCTCGTAGCGCTGAGCACGCTATATCCATGATCCAACAACACTCTCTTGAGCGTCATCTGAATCCCCTCATCATCATCAACGACAAGGATGCTTTTCCGGGAAAATTTCCAATCAGGCTGAATAATCAACCGAATATGATTTTGAGCAAAATATGCAGAAATAATAACAGCAAGAAACAGCCCGCCCAGCATCACGCTCTGAAAAAAAATGCCTTCATCAAATCTTTGAAACTGAACCAGCTCCGGAAATAAAATCAACAGCCACATTCCCATCATAAAAAACACCATGTTGCCATAAACCAGAATTTCCCTTCCCCAGCGACGGCCAAGGGCCAAGGCAATGGAGCCAATGAAGAGAATAAAAAACATGAACGCACAGATCAAATTATAGTAGAAGACGCTGGCGATGGCAGCTGCTCTGATGTAATAAAAAAATGACACCGCATATAACAGCGCCAAAACATAGCTCACAGTAACAACAGCGAATTTCTTCTTTGTCATGGTGTCCCCCTAGGCCGTTTTTCGTCTGAATATAATATTGATATTATTTATAATAACACCGACCAATAAACATGCAATACATAAATACGCAAACATGTCGCCAAACCGCAAACGAACAGTCACATCTGCCCTCGGGGAAATGTCCGCGACAAGAAAACCGGAACGAAAAACCGCTCTTCCATCATAGGCCGTCATGATCTTCTGAATTTCTCCATACGGCGAAATCACCGCGCTCACTCCCGTGTTCGCTGATCGCACCAATGGACGTTTGTAGGCAACCGCTTGAAAAACAGCGGCCTGCAGATGAAGCCATGGAGCCTTGGTGTCATGAAACCATGCATCATTGGTCATATTGAACAATGCCTCTGCCCCAGACCTCACCATCCGTCGGGCTACGGCATCCACCGTATCTTCAAAACAAATCAACACAGAGAACGCCAAGGCGCCTGGACTTTCCTTTAACGAAAAAACAACGGGGTCTTTGCCCGGAGAAATATCATCAATGGGAATAAAATTGGATAAAAAAGGAAACAGGCCCCGCAACGGAATAAACTCACCAAACGGCACAAGATGCAATTTATCATATTCCCGACGTAAATGGCCGTCGGCTGATATCAGGCCAGCCGTATTATAAAACGTTCCGCGAGTGCTACGGACATATCCCAGAACCAGCGGTATATCTATCTCATCGGCCAATGCCTTTGCCTGATCAAGATCTCCCTCCAGTCCAAACGGTGCCGCCGGCAATGCCGACTCCGGCCAGACAATCACATCAGGTTTTTCTTTCGCGGCCTCCCTGCTAAGAATGTCCAACTGCATCAAAATATTGTCCCGCATCATTGGATCCCACTTATCCCTCTGCCGAATATTCGGTTGAATAAGCGCGATGGTCACCTGATTTTTGGCATTGGGAATCGCAATGCCTGTCCTCCACACTCCATATCCACACACTGCGCCCAATAAAAGCACCGTACTTACGACTGCAGATAATATCTCCCATAAATGCGCAGTCCTGTCCCAATACTGTTTGATACAAAAATACACAACATAATTGACCCAGACCAATAAAAAAGAGATGCCAAACACCCCCGTCATATCCGCGATTTGGATCATCGGAATATGCTGATATTGCGTATGCCCGAATGCCGCCCAACCAAAACCCGACAATAGATTAGCCCGGGCGAATTCCCAAGCAACCCACGCGCAGGCGACCAACAGGCACCGCCATATCAACGGTCGTCGTGCAAGCACAACACTGGTTGCTGCGAACAATGCAAAATATACCGCTAAAAACATATTGAATAGGATCATTCCAGGCAGGGTCACATGAACAAACCACCAAAACATTCCGAAACAGTAGAACAATCCAAAAACATATCCCAGCCAAAACGCTCGACGAATCGATTGCCCTTCAATGACGAAAAAGAACGGCACTAGCGCCACCCAGGCCAATAGCCAGATATGATAAGGCGGATGCGCCAGGACCATAAACAGCGCGGATAGAAACACAGACCCGATCGATTTTAACCAAGGGATTCGCAACATAGAATAAAATCACGTAATACGCAACAGGCGGTCATGATCCGCCGTAAAAATTTTTTTAATACGATTCATTGCTTGATCGTGTCAATCACGAACATCTGTCGCAGATGTTTTTCTCTGGTGATGCGCCCATTAGACTTGATTCATTCTAGGCGCCACAGCACTTTTTATATTTCTTGCCGCTGCCGCATGGGCAAGGATCATTGCGCCCAACCTTATCATGATCTCGTGAAATAGGATGAGATTTCACCGGTGCTGGATCGCCGCGCGAAGCATCAGATGATGATCCAAGAGATGGGGCAGGTTGCCGACGGGCATTATCCATCGTAGAGAATTCATTATGAATCAGCTGTTGAGGAACGGCATCAAAAACCCCCTGCACAGGACGCTCTCTCATGACAGGACGCGCTTTAAAAACCATTTCTGCAACTTCATCCGTGATCAAGTCAAACATCGCCTGAAACATCTCAAACCCTTCATACTTATACTCAATCAACGGGTCGCGCTGACCATACGATCTTAATCCGACTCCGGCCTTGAGCTGATCCATTGCGTACAAATGATCCTTCCATTTAGAATCAATCGTGTTCAACA
>CAZBHY010000122.1:0-4952 GCA_964491705.1 uncultured Planctomycetales bacterium | reverse complement strand
GGATTCGGGAAGCTGGCTAAACAGATTGCGTATCAGGTTGAAGACATTGGTATAGGTCGCCGGATTTGAGCGTGGCGTGCGCCCAATGGGCGATTGATCAATGACGATCACTTTGTCAATATGTTCAATTCCGGATAATTTACGATAAGACCCAATCGGTTGTTTGGAATGATACAGCGCCTTGGCCAGAGCGGGATAAAGGGTTTCTTCGATGAGTGATGATTTTCCGGATCCGGAGACGCCAGTGACACAGATGAATGTGCTTAAAGGAAATTCGACGGTGATATTTTTTAAATTATTCGCGCAGGCTCCGGAGACCTTGATTTTTTTTCCAGATTGTGTGTCCCGTCGCTGCTTTGGAATGGGGATGGTTAATTCTCCGCGGAGATAGCTTGCGGTCAGTGAGTTCTGGCATGAGAGCAGATCGCGGGTTTTTCCAGCGAACAGGATCTCCCCTCCATTGAGTCCGGCGCCGGGACCAAGGTCAATGACAAAATCTGAATTGCGGATGGAGCTTTCATCATGCTCGACAACGATCAGGGTATTGCCGAGATCACGCAAAGCATAGAGCGTGTTTAAAAGGCGTTCATTATCTTTTTGGTGCAGGCCGATGCTTGGCTCGTCTAAGACATAAATAACACCGACCAGCCCGGAGCCGACTTGTGTCGCCAAACGAATCCGTTGTGCCTCTCCTCCGGATAAGGTCATGCTTTTCCGGTCCAAGGTCAGATAGTCCAAGCCGACATTGATGCAAAATGCCAGACGCTGGTTGATTTCGTTCAGGATTTGCTCAGCGATGATGCGGTGTTCCGCGGTCAGGCCAAGATTCCTAAAAAAATTTTGTGCATCCTGAACAGACATTGCGGTCATATCCGTGATATTGACACCATTGATTTTGACTGCCAAGGATTCCGGCTTGAGGCGTTTGCCGTTGCATGCTGGGCAGGCTTGGATGGACATGTAATTGGAAATTTCATCTTTCAGCCAGTCACTGTCTGTCTCGGTAAAGAGACGCTGGAGGTACGCGAGAACACCGGAAAATTTCTTGCCCCAGATTTCATCATTGGATCCATAAAGAAGAATGCGCTGGAAACGTTTGGGGAGATCATCATAGGCTGTTTCGGGATCAATGTCATACAGACCGCCAAGCTCCCGCAGAACAGCACGGTAATACATCATATAATTATGTCGACCACGCCGCCAGGGTGCGATCGCATAAATCCATGGTTTTTTTTGATCTGGGATGAGGCGATCTGGGTCGATTTCCATTTTTGTCCCTAAGCCGTTGCATGCGGGACACGCACCATAGGGTGAGTTGAAGGAAAAGACCCGGGGTTCAATCTCTTGGATATTGACGCCGCATGTGATGCAGGCGTAATGCTCGCTGAATATTTTTTCTGTGTGACTCTCTTCATCAACAACAATGATGACGCCTTTGCTGATTTTGAGCGCGGTCTCGACAGAGTCGGTGAGACGGCTTTTGATGGTGTCGGTGATTTTGAGTCGGTCGATGACAATTTCGATGGTGTGCTGTTTATAGCGGTCCAATGCAATAGCCTCGTCATCCACTTTAAATATGTGTCCATCAATGCGCATGCGTGCAAAACCAGCTTGGGCGACCTGTTTTTGGATTGTGCGATAGGCCCCCTTTTTCCCTTGAATGAACGGTGCCAAGAGTGTGATTTTGCTGCCGGGGGGCATGGCCAGGATTTGGGTCACCATTTGCTCGGCAGATTGTCGCTGAATCGGTTTTCCGCAGCAGGGGCAATGCGCGATTCCGATGCGTGCAAAGAGCAATCGTAAGTAATCGTAGATTTCGGTCTGCGTCGCAACGGTTGATCTCGGGTTGCGGCTGGTGGTTTGCTGCTCAATGGCAATTGTGGGAGACAGACCATCGATCGATTCGACATTGGGCTTTTGAAGTTGATCGAGGAATTGACGCGCGTATGCGGACAGGCTTTCGACGTAACGGCGTTGTCCCTCGGCATAGATCGTGTCAAAGGCCAATGATGACTTTCCAGAACCGCTGAGACCGGTGATGATCGTGAACTGATTGCGAGGAATGGCAACGCTGATTCCCTTCAGGTTGTGTTCCTTGGCATTTTTGATGTGAATAAATTCGTGTGTCATGATACAAACAGTTTTGTTTTTTGGATCGACGAAAATGGCAGTTTATGTAACGGATATAAAAAAATAGCCCCGTATGGAATTTAATACGAGGCTATTTTATCACAAAAAAGAATTTATTTTTTCTTTTTTGCCGCCTTTTTCTTCGAGGCTTTTTTCACAACTTTCTTTTTTGCAGCTTTTTTCACAACTTTTTTCTTTGCCGCTTTTTTGGACACTTTTTTCTTGGCAGCTTTTTTTCTTTTCGCGCCCCCTCTGACCATCTTTGCGCAAGAAATATCACCGTCTTTATCGATGAAATAAAGGAATCCAGATTCTTTTTTTACACCGACTTTAGCGACTTTCTTGGGTTTTCCGCCTTTCATGGTCCCGCGAGCCATCTGTGCACAAGAAACATCACCGTCCTTGTCAAGGAAATACAGAAATCCTTTTTCCTTTTTGACTCCGACCTTCGCCACTTTTTTAGCCATATGTTCACCTCCTTTCTCAGAATTTTAAATGCTCGGGCTGTATGCTACGTCCCGATTTTTGTCGTTTGACAAAAAGACCAGAGTGCCTCAATACCGGATAAGACGGCCAAATAACTTGTCTTTGGGTTATCCGGGCACGCATTGTTTTCCGTGATTGTCGTCATTCGTCCGAATGGTCCGGTCATATGGATTTCATGACGGTTATATGTAAACTCCGGTGATGTGATGATACGGATACGGAGCTTGTCTTTTGCGCGTGAGGCTAGGGCGATGGTCGCAGCGACGTTAATATTTTGAGGAAAAGCGGCGATGGCGTCATCTACGGTTCCTTCAAATAAAACCGTTTCTTTGAGGATGGTGTTGAGTGAAATCTTATTTTTGATGATAAAAGGTGACCCTTGCAGGCTGGTGGGTGGTTTGTATGTTGTTAATGTGATCGTGTCAATGCCGATGCGGCTGGCTGCCTTGATTGCGTCAATACCAGCGATTGCGCCGGATGGGATCAGGATATGGCATCCGGAATGCGCAGCTTGTTGAAAAAGATCGTCGGCCTTGAGCAGATGTCCTACGCTCATGACCAATAGGTCTTTGTGGGCATCAAGAATGCGTTTGAGTAGAATAGCCGTATCCGGTGCATACACAGCTTCGACAATCAGGTCGGAGACTGTGAGAAGATCAGCGAGAGATTTTTTTGGAAGTAATGTTTGGTGTAATGTCTGAGACAGCCGTTTGGCTTTTTCGGCATCGGGGTCATAGATTCCGGCGAGTACCGCCGCAGGGTGAAAAGATCGATGAATTGCCTCTGCGATGCGGGAACCGATCGCGCCGCAACCCATCACACCGATTTTTATGCTATTTCCGTCTATTAGGTCTTGCATAGAAAAAAGAAAATTCCTCAGCCCGACGAACAATTAGTTGCATTATAAGCATAAATTTTTAAATTTGTAAAACAATATTATCAATTAATCGTGCCTTTCCAAAAACCGCTGCGACAGCAATCACGACTTTTCCATGTAAGATACTGACGGGTTCAAGCGTGTTTGCATCAACACATTCGATATAATCGATCGTTGCCGGAGTTTGCATAATCATGGTGCGCATGGACGATTGAATCACATCCGCGCGACGCTCGCCGGCGGCAATACGTTTTTTCGCAGCGACCAGGGATTGATACAGGATTGTGGCGTCTTTACGCTCTTGGGGAGACAGATAAATATTGCGTGAGCTCATCGCCAACCCGTCCTTTTCGCGCTGGGTGGCAACGACGCGGATTTTGACAGGCATGTTGAGATCGGCTGCCATTTTTTTAATCACAGCAACTTGTTGGTAATCCTTTTGACCGAAATACGCAGTATGCGGTTGGATGATATTCAAGAGTTTTGTCACAACGGTCGCAACGCCTTGGAAGTGGCCAGGACGTGTCTTTCCACAGAGGCCCTCTGATACGCCTGCGACGTTGATGGTTGTCAGATTTTGTTCGGGGTACATGGTTGTGGTTGAAGGACAAAATGCAATCTGACATCCCGTGGATGCGGCTAATTCAAGATCATGGCGACGGGTTCGTGGGTATGCGTGATAATCTTCCTGTGGCCCGAATTGCGTCGGATTGACAAAGATGCTCAGAATAGCAATCTGATTTTCTTTATGGCATTTTTTGAGCAATGCCACATGCCCGGCATGCAGTGCTCCCATGGTCGGGACAAATCCAATGGTCCGTCCCTGCTGTTTGCAGCGTTGGATTTCGTGCCGAAGCAGCGGGATTGATGAAAAAACTTTTATGGGTGACGGTGTCGGTGATCGCATGCGTTGAACGTTTTCATGGTGTTCGTATTTTTAAAGATAAAATTTCTTTTAGCGGGCACATCACGAAATTCCGCTGGAACATCAATGGATGCGGGATCGTTAGCGTCGGGCTGTTAATTACGATATTATCATATAGGAGGATATCAATGTCAATAGGCCGAGGGCCATTTTTTACAGTGGGTTTGCGTCCGATTTGCTTTTCAATGCATTTCACCAGGTGTAACAGATCCATCGGGGAAAGATCGGTTTCGGCCTTGAGAACCCCATTGATGAATTTTCTTTGCGGCGGTCCGCCCACTGGATCTGTTTCAATCAGGGATGAGATCCGATCAATGACAATACGGTTGGATAAGAGCATGCTCAGGGCATCATGGATATGTTGTTCACGATCGCCCATATTGGATCCGATTCCTAGGAAAACGATCGCCATGGGTCCCTTCCCTGTTCTGATGAGATACGTGTGTGTATTTAGTTGATCACTCGGCTGAGCCGCTCTACCGCCTCGGTGATACGGTCTTTGGACACGGTTAACGCCATGCGGATATAACCTTC
>CAZBHY010000121.1:3003-5027 GCA_964491705.1 uncultured Planctomycetales bacterium | reverse complement strand
AGCCCGAGGAACAGAAGCAGATCTTTTTTACGCTGAAGAAAAAGGCTGGTTGGTTCGGGTTGCGCGAGGGAGTTCTACAACAGAATTGCCAGCAGCCAAGGTGGAAGCGATGCATCGTGCTGCCAGCGTTGGCATTATTCCAGACATTGAGCCTCATTTTTATGTGACAGATGCAAGTCAGCAAAAGCATTTAGCCTGGTACATTAAAGAAATCCATAATCCATGGGGCGAGGATCCTTCGCCTGTAAGTCTTGCTGCTACGATACGCACGGCAATTGAGCACCAGATTTTGTTGCGCGATCTTGCGCCGGCAAATTTTGTTTCGGATCATACTGGCAGGGCTTATTTTGTCGATATTGATTCGGTGGATGACGCAAGGAATGATGACGGAAGCCCAATGTCGAGGGAGGACATCGTTGTATGGTATAAGAATCGATATCAAGATTATGCATGGGATCGTTTCGTTGAGCCTATTGATGATGATTATGGTGATGATGACTATATTGATGAAGATTATGCGCGCGATAATGATAATGGTCGCAGGGGGGGCGTTGGCCCTGTATGGGCGATGCTTGATCGTGCCGCCTCATCGCCAGTTGCACAAGACACAAGAGCGCAGGTCGCAAGTTCGCCGGTCGCAGAAGTCATAAAAGTACCAGGACCCACGACATCAGCGGAACGTCGTGCATCTTCCAGTCCGGCTATGATCAACCGCGCCGTTAGTTCACCAGCGGAAGCCTTCAGTTCGCCGATCGCGCCTGCATCACGCGGGGCAGACATAATAAAGACAATCGCGCAAGAATTGGATCGAGATTTATCTTCATCCTCGTTTAAAGGGAAGGATGGGGAGAGCTATCGTTTTGATACCCATATTGTCGACGGAGATATTATGGTTGTTCCTGTTGTTGATGTTGATGGGTCTCAAGGCTGGGTTGGCGGTTTGGTGCTCAAGGTCCAAGAGGATAATGTTATTGTCGATACAATAGACCTTGCTGAGTCTGTCCGGGCCAATGGGCTGGGTCGTTACATTTATAGCGCGTTGGGTCGGGCCTTGCCGGATGATGCAAAAATTGAGTCGCGTTTAATGAACGGAGCAAGCTATCAAGGGCTTCGCGATCATCTGACGATTGATGACACTGGCGATCTTATTTTTAGGTCGGCGGCAACAGATCGGGATGATTTGAAGAACAAAGATGGTTTCATCGTTGTGGATCGCGTCACTGATCCGACAAAAGAGATTTCTGTCAGTGAGGTTTTGGCGCAAACGCAAGTTGGGCGGTTGCGTGAGGCCGCAGGACTGACACAACATTCTATTAAGATTGTATACGCTCAGGGGCAGAAGGAATTATCTGATGCGGCGGCTTTAAAAATGATCGTGCCGCGTCTATCTCACGCGCAGGTCGCTGTTTTGGACGGATTTAAACCAGCAGAACTTGTGGAAGGTGAGCTGGGTGGCGATGTGCTCTTTGCCTCAACGAGAGCCAGCTCGCCGATCGTGCGAGACACAAACGTACTCGGTACGAGTACACAAGGCACAAGAGCACAGGTTGCCAGCTCGCCGGTGCGCCAGATTGAGCAGATCGCATTTCCGGCAGGTGCCGTATACTCACCTCGCAATAATGATAATGCATACGGAACGTTGATGTTGGACGGCGCGAAAAAAGTTGATCCGCTGGAGCAGAGAGGCATTCATAACGATAATTTTATATTGCCCGATGGAAACATATTGCGTGTTGCGCGTATGCCAATTGATCCTTCCCAGCGCGAGATTCCAGTGGATTTGAATATCTTGGCGAAAGCTTCTGAGGCTGGCATTGCACCTAAAGTTTATGCGTATGGGTGGATCAAAGATTCCGATGGACGTGAGCACTTTGCGATGGAGGTAGAATATATTCAACCTGCAACGACTGATGATAGATTTGAAGTAACAAGGCCGGAAGCAGAAAAGATCGCCAAGACGATCGAACGCATGATACACGCGGGGATTTTGGTTGAGAAGGATGAGCTTTCCTTGGTGTCGAATT
>CAZBHY010000121.1:1557-2903 GCA_964491705.1 uncultured Planctomycetales bacterium | reverse complement strand
ATGATACACGCGGGGATTTTGGTTGAGAAGGATGAGCTTTCCTTGGTGTCGAATTTTGTAATTTCTACTGATGGGGCTTATTATGTTGATCTGGATTCGCTTTCTCTTGCGCCAGAAGGGATGCTGGTGCCAGAGATTGCAAAACAATATTTGATAGATCAGCAGAGTGTGTTAGAAGACGATGATCTGGACAAAGTGGTTTATAATAAACTGGTTGCATTAGCCAAGGGAGAAGTCTCGTCGGATAGTGTTCTCCCGCAATCCGGTTCGTCACCTATATCGCTTGGTCGGGTTGATAGATTTGATTCTGACACAACTGCTATTCCGGCCAACCGCTCACCGATCGCGCAGAAAACGATTATTAATATTGAGCAGGAGCTCGAAGGATATCCTGAAGATTTATTAAAGGAAATCGGCGCCGTTAAGGTGGCCCAGGGCATTGTGGAAGGGTTACAGTTGCCGGCGGCTGACGCCCAGGCGGATGTGTTGAAGAAAATATTGATACTGCCGACTGACAGTGATTCATTCCAGCAGCATTTAGAGGAGTATGCTCTGAATTATGGTGATCAGGTCATGACCGTTAATGATTTGTTAGGCATAAGAGCCGAAATCAGCCGGAGAATATTGTCGGCGGTGACACCGCAGACGGAAGGGCAACGCGAGATTCAAAATGTGTGGGTGGATGCTTTTGATCGGTTGGATCAGTTGGTTCAGGTTGTTCATGAGATCAATCCGGAATCGGTCGGTGCATCTTCTCCGATTGCGTTGGATCGCATCGAGGGATTGAATTTGAGTTTGGATCCGGTTCGTCAAACAGAACTCCTAACGAAGCTTAAAACATTTATCGATGTTTATAGTCAGTACTATCTTGAGACAACAGGAATGAGCTTCCCGATGCCGCAGACGACAGAAGATGGGACATTCGCTGTTTCGCTGGCACATGATGTTGCCCCGATTTTGAGTCGTATTAGCGTTGATACGAAGAATGCGTTTTTAGATCTTGGCAGCGGTGATGGGAAGAATGTCTTTTTAGCTGCGTTGTTAGGTGTGCCTTCAGCGCGTGGAATCGAGATCTCGGAAGAGCTTTATCAGCGTTCTGAAGAGCTCAAGAGCCGGTTGGTAGAGGCAGGGTTAACAGAGATTGAGAATGTCTCCTTTGTCCGTGGAGATTACACGCAGGATGCTCAGCGTTTGGCTGATTATGACGTGGTGTTCTCTTATGATCCTGCGACCAGTGAGGCAAAAGGTCAATTAGGCGAATTGCTGCGCGTTCACTTGCGACCAGGAACGGTTGTTATTAATAATCGGGCAAGGGATTTTGTTCCTTTTAGCGGCATGGTTCCGGT
>CAZBHY010000121.1:0-1457 GCA_964491705.1 uncultured Planctomycetales bacterium | reverse complement strand
GGGCTTCTGCCCTCCTTTCCACAAAGGAGCAGGCGGAGAAGATGATGTTAGCGTGGACAAAAGCAGTAGAAGGTGTTGTTGTTGGTGCAGCGAAGTTAGCAAATGCTGTAAAAGAAGCAGAAGGTAAAGTTGTAGCAGTTGTTTCAAATGTGGTTGTTTATGGCGCTTATGGCAGACTAGTACAGAGTGCGAAGCTTGTTGGGTTGGAGATGACGGCACGGAAAGTCGTGCAAGCAGTAGAAGTACCTGTTGAGACGAATAAAGTTGCTGTTAGTAGAAGTACTGGTAGCAGAAGTAATCGTTCTTTTGGGAATGCGGGCTTTGCTTCGATCCGGCTTGATGGAGTAGCGCGGGCAGGTGAGGGCATCGTCAACATTCTGAGAAAAGCACTTGAAGTTGCGGTAAATGCAGTGACAGACACTGTTTTAGGTTCTAGAGGTGTGATCTCTGAAGCTAGAGAGAATGCTGATAGAAATAACACAATGTCTAGGGTTGTTGGAGTGTGTGCATCAAGTCCGGTTGAGTCGAAAGACAACGGATCGAAACAGAATCAAAACGTTGTTGTTACAAATGCTGCGTTGTTCGCCCTGGCAATGAGATGGGCTGAAGATGCGGCAAACCATGTTGAGACGGTTGTACGCAGTATTAGTAGACGTATTCGCTCTGCTTGGGACAATGCTAGAGTCGCGCATGATCGCAGTAAAGTAGTTGTTAGTGGTCAGGCTGCTGATTCTCAAAGCAATGGTTCCAATAATAAAGAAGAAAGCAGTACCGGTAGAAACGCCACAAATAATGTGGCCGTTAGAATTCTTGGCGTGTGGGAAGTCGCTGCCAAGAATATCGCTGGTTATATATATGGAAACAAGGTTCTTGGGTTGCGTCAATCAGCGGCTCAAGGAATTCCTGTTTCATCTTCACGCCCGGCTCAAGGGTCAGAGAGAACATCATCCGAGAATAAGGATGGAAGGTTCTTTAAGTTTGTCCGTATAGCCGAGGCAGCTTCAAAAGCATCACAAGCAATCCTCAGAAGGATGCAGGGTGCTGGTTCTGCGTTTAGACAAGCAATCATCCAGCACAGCATCTCTATTCGTGCGCCTAACACAGTCAAACAAACGTATATCAACCGTTGGACAGTGAAGAGCCTGATCGAAGGCGTCTTTAGCTTTGTCGCTAAAGCTGTTTTTGATCAGGCTTCTTTGCTTTACAAAGGAGGCTTACTATGGTTATCGTCAACACTCAAAGACATGAGGACATCGAAGTCAAATATTGCATGGATGTCCCGCGCAGCAATTGCACGTTCTGCTCAGCAAGAAACAGAATCACAGGTCGGATACAGCTCTATCTCATCTTTGAACAAGGCCGCATTTACGCCCGCAATGGCCTTAAAGGCACTTGGGAACCTGTGGATGACACTCAGCGCGACAAGATCCAGCGCGTCTTCAGTGAATCCGTTCGCG
>CAZBHY010000120.1:0-5070 GCA_964491705.1 uncultured Planctomycetales bacterium | reverse complement strand
TCCTATTGCCTTTCGCGTGTTGAGTCCTCAGTCCACTTCTGTATCTGAAAATAATCCGTTGGCATCATGATCAGAGAGACGGTGTAAAAATGATATACGGCGCTTTTTGGAAACGTATTGGCGCGATTTTGGTTGATGGCGCGATTCTAGCGGTGGTCATGATGGCTGTTTCTTTGATGATTGTTTATGGCGCTCTGTCCTCTGGAACCCGTGAATTTGCAACAATGCAGCGTATTCTTTTATCGGTATTGGCGCTGTTTGCGTCAACGGGATATATGACCTATGGGATTGGTTCCTGCGGGCAGACGATTGGTAAAAGGGTGCTAAAATTAAAGGTTATTCGCGCAGATGGCCAAGACGTGGGATATGGGCTGGCATTCGGCAGGGCGATGAGCTTTTGGTTGTATGCATTAAGATTCATCGGCGGTCCGTTGCTTGTGGTTTCGGTGTTGATGATGGCAATGGATCATCAAAAGCGTTCATTGCATGATCGTATTTGTTCAACGGTGGTTGTTGATCTCCATGGCTAAGAAATTTATTCGCGTTTATAAAAAGATCGATTTTCAAGATGTGCGTGAACATACGCTGATTTATGGTGACCTCTCAGCGTCTTGTTCAAAATGCAATGCCTTGGATGTTAAGCTCACAGCGCCCATTTGTCCGGAGTGCCGCACGGATTTCAAATATATCGCCTTTCGCAATGTGACGCATCATCTTCCCAAGATGGAAAAAATGATCACAGAGAATCCGTATATTTCTTTGATTGATTTTGACGATTACAAGCGCGGCTTGGCAGAAACAAAATCTGAGGAGTTCTGGGGATGATTCAACCGCAACGCCTTGTTCGGCAGGCCCAACACATTTTACGTTATAATTCAGAAAATCCTCCGGGCAATGAACGTGCCTTGGCGATGTATATTCGCAAAGATATGCAGGATTTAGGCCTGTCTGTCACGATGCATGCCTATGCAAAAAATCGGCCGAATATCATCGCTGTGTTCAAAGGGACATTGCCGCGCAGAGCAGCGGCTGCCGGTTCGCTATTGATCAGTCCGCATATTGATACGGTTCCGATCGGTGAGCGTTGGCAGTATGACCCTCTGGGCAGAGATATTGTGGGCGACAGGCTTTATGGCCGGGGAGCCAGCGATGACAAGGGCAACGTAGCGGTCGCGATGGAGGTTATACGCTCATTGGTTGAGCAAAAGGTTCGGCTGAACTATGATGTGATTTTTGCCGCGACGGTTGATGAGGAGACCGGCAGCCATTATGGTATTCTTCCGTTGCTGGAAAAGAAAGTTTTAACTCCAGGGTATGCGCTGATCCTGGATTCTGATGAATGCCATGCAGTCATTGCGCAGAAGGGCCTCTTGCATTGCCGTGTTCAGATCTTTGGAAAGAAGGCGCATGGTGCGTATAATTGGCGTGGTCAGAATGCCATTGAAATTGCTGCGCGCGTGATCGCTCGGCTCAAGGCGTATGCCTTTGTTTATCGGGCCCATTCTTTATTGCGCCCACCGACGATGAATATTGGGACTATTCATGGCGGAGATAAGGTCAACATGGTGGCGGATTTTTGTGAATTCTCTGTGGACACGCGTTTTTTGCCTGGCACGAATGGACGCGAGGTCATTGCGTTGCTGAAACGCATGATCGCGCAGGAAACGCGTAAATTTAAACTGGTCATCGACGATTTTCAGCATCCGTATGAGATTATGAGCAATCACCCGTTTGTTCAGAGCTATTTGGATGCAGCGCGCAAGATGCGCGTCAAGGCGGATATTAAAGGCAGCGAAGGCGCCACGGTGATGACTTTTTTTCAACGGTACAAGATCCCTGCGTTTGCCACAGGTTTTGGGACCAGCGGCACGGCTCATGCGACGGATGAGTATGCCCGGATTTCGACACTGGTCAAAGGGGCCAGAGTGCTGGAGAGATTTCTCATTGATTTTGATCAACAGAAACGATAGGACAGATATGAACAGAGTGATGGTGTGTTTTATGATAATGAGTTGTTGTGTCATGTTCTGTGAACATCGCTTATCGGCCGGCGAAGTGCTCGATGGCAAGGGGGAAGTGCTGACATATACGATTCGAAAGTTTGGCGTTAAGGCCGGGGAGGCGGTCATTGAAAACAAAGGCATGGTTGATTTGGGTGGGGCACCGCGTGTGCTGATTACCTTTTCTTCAAAAGGGTTTAATTTTTTCGATCATGAATTGATATTTGCAGATCCCCACACACTGTTACCCGTCCGCGTGGAGCGGGATTTGAATATTTTCGGAAAAAAAGAAAAGATTATTGAGTTTTATGATCAGGAAAAATATACCGTGACGATTCGCAAATATAAAGGCGAAGAGATGGTGGACGAAATTGTCTTTCAGAAAGATCAGCCGATTGACAATCTGTATTGTTATATTTATCGCTATCGCGCACACGGCCGATTTGCTCAGGGGGAGAAGCTGGGCATGCATTTACCCACTAAGATTGTGAATTTTGAAATTGTTCGTCAGGAGCAGATTGTGGCGTTGGGAAGGAAAAATGAGGCTTGGTTTATGCGCAGTACCCCCAATGAATATCAAGTCTGGTTTGATGCGGGTGATCAAAAGCTGCCGTTGCGTATTGATGGTGCTGTTGGACTGGCCAAGACCGTGATGGTTTTGGAGGGCTATGAGCAGGGGCGAATTGAGTAGGAGAACGTGATTTTTCGTAGTATGATTGGTGGCGGCTAAAGCAACAGGAGGGGCAATGAATCTAAACGGCACAATTGTTTTTTCATCAGGGAAACACGGGGATTATGATATTTTTAGCCTCAATCTTACGGAGAAGACGGCTTTGAAGCTCACAGACGGTGAATGTTGGAATGACTGCCCTAAGTGGTCTCCTGATGGGGGAAAAATACTTTTTCTTTCGAATCGGACCGGAACACAGGATATTTGGCTGATGAACGCAGACGGTTCACAGCAGATGGCGGTGACGAGTCCTGGCCAGTGGCATTCCGGGCCTTCCTGGGCGCCCAATGGCCAAGGGATTGTTTTCTGCGCTAATTATGATGGCAATATCAACATTTATACCAGAAATCTTGACGGCAGTGATCTTAAACAGATCACGCATCATAATGGTATGGACTATGCGCCGTCTTTTTCACCGGATGGAAGAAAAATTGTTTTTGCCTCAAAACGCACAGGCAATCCGGATATTTGGATTTATGATATCGAGAGCGGGCTGGAAAGTCAGTTGACGCATTTTGAGGGTAGGGATTATGCGCCTGTTTTTTCTCCTGATGGTTCCAGGATTCTTTTTATTTCCGGTCTGGTGGATGATCAGGGCCGTGAGAATTTAGAAGTTTACGCGATGAATGCGGATGGTTCAAATCCGCAGCGGTTGACGGTCCATTTAGGTCAGGATCGCAGTGCTGCTTGGTCGCCCGACGGTGAATATGTTGTCTTCAGTTCTGACCGCGGGGCCGGCAACAGTGAGCGGTTGATGGTCATGGAGCTGGCGACACGCAAGACGTGTCAGATTTTTTTTGACAGGGACGAGTTGGATGTAAATATTGGGACCAGACCCATGGGTGCGTTTTTCTTCCGGTTTTTACCGGGGCGATGGTTGCGCTGGTTTTATCCTGGGACATATTTTGCTTCAGACCGCTGTGCAGATTGGAAGGCGCTATAGAACAATACGGCCACTAACATGGAGGATGGCTAATGGATAATTTCAATCAGATCATTGAGAAGCTGAATCAGGATTATCACACCACTGTCCAAAATGGTGTTGGTGAGGCCTACAGCCGGTTTTCGACAATATTTGAAGAGTTAAATGGGTATTTGAGGGAGTATATCCAGGAGCAAACAGATCAGAAGATCCGTTCGGTTCTTCGTAAGTTGAAAGATGGCGATTCCCTTAGCCAGGACGATATTGATGTGATCCGTTTGTGGATTGTGGATGATGCAGAACAATATTGTCGTTTGGAAAATAATTTTAAAGACTGGCAAGAGGAGTTGAAACGGCTGGTGCAGGAAATATCGGCGTATAAAGATCGTCCGGCCGACATTCAGACGGCATCGGAATTGCGGGCCTTATTTTTGGATGGAACGCGCGTCCTTGCAGATATCTTTTTTTATATTCAGCAAAAAGATCGTGTGTCAAAATTTGCACAGGCTTCCCAACAGTTGGGGCCTCAGGATCGCGCGCTGTTGATCGGTTTGCTTGAGCAAAAGATCAGCGCGACGAATTTTTAATGCAGATCGCTGATTGCCTATGCGGCTAGCAGATGACCTGTATGATGCCAACAGTTTTTTGGTGTGGATATGTATTGGGATGGAAAATTGGGTGATTCAAATAGATTGGTTGTGGTGAAGGAGGTTGGGAGTGTATCGTAAATCTGTATTGAAAAATGGCTTGCGCGTGGTCAGCGCCCAGATTCCGGAGCGTGACAGTGTGTCTATTGGTATGTGGTGCGGCGTTGGAGGACGGTTTGAAGCGGATGAGATTAAAGGGGCAGCGCATTTTTTGGAGCATATTGTTTTTAAAGGGACAAAAAAATATTCATGCACGGATTTGAAAGAGCAGATCGAGGGGGTCGGCGGGAGTTTGAATGCATTTACGGCCGAAGAGCAGACATGTTATTACGCCAAATCCCTGCCCAATATATCAATAAAACATTTGATGTTCTCGCTGACATGGTTTTTTCCCCGAATATTGCACGTTCTGATGTTGACCGCGAACGCGGCGTGATCTTAGAGGAGATTAAGATGTATCATGATCTCCCGCAATATTTTGTGGTTGATGCCTTGGAGCAGCTTATGTGGCCGAACCATCCTCTGGGCAAAGGATTGGCCGGCACGTTAGAGTCTGTTTCTGCGATGACGGCCAAGCGGTTAGCGCAGTTTCATGGCGCCCATTATGTGCCGAATAATATTGTTGTCGCGGCCTGTGGAAATATTGGGCATGAAGCGGTTGTGGATCTGGTCCGCAAAAAGATCAGCCGATTCCCATTGGGGAACAAGATTTCACCGGTTCCGGCACAACAGGATCAATCTGCCCCCAGGGCACGTTTTTATCATCGGTCG
>CAZBHY010000119.1:0-5085 GCA_964491705.1 uncultured Planctomycetales bacterium | reverse complement strand
CAGTCAAAAATGAACCGCGCGATCCATTGATGTCTCTGAAGGCGTCCAATCCACACCGCGCAAGCATCTTGGGATCTGTTTATCAAAAAAAACGGCTTTCTCACAGTGAGCCGTCAAAAAAAATAACCCTGACCATACGGTCAAGGTTCATTATTGCCAGAATAAAAAGAGCCGAAAAGGGGGCAGTACTCCTATTCACCCCGTGCTTCGGCAACCCAGCCGCCATCTTGTCCTACCAACCCCGTCTTCATCTGTCATGCCCCGTTGGCTTGAGGGCCTCCAGCCACCTGATGGGCCTTCCCGGTCGTCGAACAAATTAGGCCTGTGGTTTTGTGTCCCCGGGTTTCCCCGGGTTTACCTTTTCGGCTCAATTTAAAGATAACATGTCATTGGACAAATATCAACCTCACAGCTAAATTTTCTTCAATATCATCGCCCTCAACTGTTGACTGATCGCCCGTTCGCGCCAAAACTCGCCTGCCAGCGGTCGTATAAACGTTTGGTCGCGACAACATCATCAGCGCAATACCGTGCGATTTTTACACATTCATTTTGGCGAAAGAGGTCCTTGACATCCAGCCCCGTCACCCCTGACTCTTTAGGGCTGGGGATGCCAAATGCACGACACCACATATGCAGAGGAAACTTTTTTGCAGAGGCCCCATAGAAAGAAAATTGGTCTGCCAAATCAATATGCTCATTCGCCGCGAATCGGTAAGGCACAAGATTACGTTGCACGCGCAACCCATGAACAGCGGAACGCACCATAATAAACGGGCAGTCAAACATCCGGCCATTGAACGTCACAAACGATGAATAACAGCCCAATTTCTTCCAAAAAAAACGCAACATTTCCTGTTCGCCCAATGGATGGAAATGAAACTTCCCTTGCGTGAACTTTGACGAGGCCGCTGACGCGTCTTGGAAATAAACAGCCCCTTCTTCTGTTCGGGCATCCATCATGGCAATGGCCACAATCTGTGCTGTCAAAGGATAAAAGCTCAGGCTGTCCTCAACGCAACCGAACTCTTCCGCATCGTGGAACCGTAAAAAATATTCCTGAGACAACTCATCCAGTTCAGCGAACTCCACCCCCACTGTCTCAATATCAAAAACAACAGCATCCATCGCTCAATCTCCATGGGGATCAGTTCATTATAATAAGGGAATGCAACCACATCGATTGTTTCTTCTGGGGGGATACAGAAAATTTATAAATTCTGTATTTTAAAAAATATCTTTCCTTCTACAACCGAACATTTTGGCAAAAAACATCCATCGACCGTTTCAATTTTTTCCCTGGCATGCCCGGTTCTTCAACACCGCTACACACATCCACTGCGTACGGAGCGACTTTCTCAACTGCCTCAACCACATTATTGTAATGCAAACCGCCGGAAAGAATAATCGGAACATTCAAGCTCTTGGCACGGCGGGCCAGATCCCAATCAAACGTTGTCCCTGTTCCTCCGGGGATCCCGTCCACATGGGCATCCAATAAAAATGCATGGACATCGTATGCCTTGAGCATCGCCTCATCCAGTTTATCTGCGACGCGTATCGCCTTGATCACCGTATATTTCTTTTTAAAACGTTGGCAATAGGCCGGTGTTTCATTGCCGTGCAGCTGAACCGTACGGATACCGCAAAAATCTAAAATTTCCTTAACCGCTCCTTCTTTTTGATCAACAAAAACACCCACCGGAGTCACGAACGGCGGCAGAGAATCAATAATTTTCTTCGCTTTAAAGGCTCCGATTGCACGTGGACTTTTCTTATAAAAATTAAACCCCAACGCCCAGGCGCCTGCTTTGATCGCGTCTTGCGCATCTTTTTGATTGGTGATCCCGCAGATTTTCACTCGAATCATGTCCTGTCCTTTTGTAAAGCATCCGACTCACCGCCGAGTGCTAATCATACACCCATCATCACAAATTTTATACCTGTGATTGATATCCCATCACATCTCGCACCTTTTGACCGACATCCTCTGCCCGCATAAACACCTCGCCAATCAAAACCGCATTGGCCCCCGCTGCGCGAAAACGCTCGACATCCTCATGAGACCGAATGCCACTTTCCGCAATCTTAATCGTATCGCAGGGAATGCTCCGTAAAATTTTTTCTCCAATACTCAGGTCGACTTCAAATGTTTTCAGATTACGATTATTTACGCCAATGATATCTGCTCCGCAGGCCAAGGCCCGCTGCGCCTCATCCAACGTATGGACCTCAACCAAACAATCCATATCCAAATTCTTGGCAATGTCTAAAAAACGAAGCACCGTATCATCATCGAGAACCGCCATGATCAGCAAAATCGCCTTCGCACCATAACTGAATGCCTCATAAATCTGCAGTTCATCAATAAAAAAATCCTTAGCCAGAACAGGCAGATCATAATCCGCTGCAATGCGCACATAATCCGGACGACCCAAAAAAAACTCTTGTTCTGTCAGAACAGATAACGCGGCTGCCCCTGCCTTACGATACATCAGTGACAACTGAGCCACGCCGAATTCCGGACGGATCACCCCTTGAGACGGAGATGCTTTTTTGATTTCCGCAATCAGATGAATGTCCCCGGCACGGGAAATCGCACGTCGAAAATACCCATAATACGACAGCTGTGCGCCGGCTGTATTTTTTCGTATGCCCTCCAGAACACATCGACGCTGTTCCAACGACTTTTTCTTTGCTGCAAGAATTTTTTCAAGATATGCATGAAATGACATAGGTCCAACTATTCATCCGCTCGACTCACACGGGCTCCCAACGATAAAAGCTTTTGATCAAGATCCTCATACCCGCGGTCCAAATGATACACACGATTGATCTCGGTGGTTCCTTTGGCAGAAAGCGCAGCGATCACCAAGGCCGCGGACGCCCTCAAATCAGAGGCCATCACGGGCGCCCCATACAATTCCGACACCCCTTCAATAATCGCCGCATTTCCCTCTCGGCGGATATTCGCCCCCATACGATTCAACTCGGCAATATGAATAAACCGGTCTGGAAAAACACGGTCAATGACCACGCTCACGCCATTGACGGTCGCCAGAACCGCCATCAACTGCGCTTGCAAATCCGTCGGAAATCCAGGATACGGATAGGTCGCCACGCTCACCGGACGCCCCTGATCCGGGCATTGGATGTGCAGTGATCCCTCCGCATATTCAAAACGCATCCCGTACTCCTGAAGTTTATCTAACAAAACAAACACATGCTCATGCACCACGCCATGAACCGTGATATCACTTTGCGTCGCAGCAGCCAGAAGAATAAATGTGCCGGCCTCAATCCGGTCTGATCCAACCGTATGCTTCGCACCCCCCAGCGATGAGACACCCTGGACCCGGATGGTCGGTGAGCCATGTCCAGAAACGTTAGCTCCCAAGGAATTTAAAAAATTCCCCAGGTCCTGAATTTCCGGCTCGCATGCAGCGGATTGAATGATCGTTTCCCCATTGGCAAGAACCGCCGCCATCATGACATTCGCCGTGGCCAGCACCGATGAACCGAAGACACCGCCAAGATAAATCTGGCCTCCATGCAAATCACGGGCATCACCAATGATATAACCATTGTCCACTTCAAATGTCACCCCCATGCAACGCAGACCTTTCAAATGAAGGTCCACCGGGCGAATTCCGATCACACAGCCACCGGGCAATGATACCTTGGCTTGACGCAACCTGCCCAACAAGGGACCCAACACACAAAATGAACCACGCATGGTGGACACCAGATCATAATGCGCAATCGGTTGGAGTTCACCCTTGGGTAATACCTGAACCACATTGCCAACGAAATCAACGTCTTTGCCTAACGACTTGAGAAGTTCACACATCGTGCGCGTATCTCTTAGCTGCGGAACATTGTGGATCTCACACGGACGATCCGTCAATAACGTCGCGGCAAGAATCGGCAGCGCGGCATTTTTTGACCCGCTCACACGCACACTGCCGCTCAAAGGATGATGACCTTCAATAATTAATTTTTGCATAACCGGCGTCCCCCTTAAAAACACAATGGTAATCTGTGTGAACTGCTTTAAAAAACCGATATGACCCCGATAGATCTTTAAAAAACTCAACGCAACCAAATCCCGTCAGCATCGTTTTTAAATCCCGCTCCTGCCCATCCCAAAACTCACACACCAACAGCCCCCCTTTTTTCAACAGACGAGGACTATGCGCAATCAGATCGCGATAAAATGTTAATCCGTCACAGCCGCCATCCAACGCAATGCGCGGCTCATGCTGGACATCACATGCAAGATGCGGGAGTCGATCAGTCGGTATATAGGGCGGATTGGAAATGATCACATCATAGGCATGATCAGGGCAATGCTGATAAAATTCTTTGGCATTCCGGCACTGAAAGTCAATCTGATGATCCACCTCATGACGAACCGCGTTATGATGCGCAACCTCAATCGCTGCAAACGAAACATCGACGGCTGTCAAATGGGCATCTCGAAAACGTTTGGCCAAACTGATGGCGATGCATCCTGATCCTGTGCCCATATCTAATATTCTCATCCCGCACGAACACCGCAATCGGTCGTCCAAAATACCGACCAATGTATCCACCATCAGCTCGGTTTCCGGCCGTGGAATCAAAACGCGGGGATCGACAAAAAAAACAGATCCCAAAAAATTACTTTCCCCCAGTAAATATTGCAGCGGCTCACCCTGTTGCCAACGCTTCTCCAGATCCGCAATTGCGTCCTGATCACACGATGATAAACGGTTCATGGCAGAATCACGGCCATAAAGATCATGGCGCTGACAACCTAAAACAGACATCCGAATCATCTCATGCGCATTCATGGTTTTTCGCTGCCTCTTGTTCCGCCCGTATCAATGCCTGCGTGACCGCATCCATGTCCCCATCGAGAATCATGGGAAGCTGATACACTGTCAACCCGATACGGTGATCCGTCACCCTGCGTTCCGGATAATTGTACGTCCGAATTTTCTCACTGCGGTCCCCAGTGCCGATTTTAACTTTCCGGTCATGCGCTTCTTTACTCTGCCGTTCCTGCTCCATCTTCTCAAGCAACCTCGCGCGCAACACACG
>CAZBHY010000118.1:4697-5131 GCA_964491705.1 uncultured Planctomycetales bacterium | reverse complement strand
TCCGTGTTGGAGAATTGGCCACAGCCAAATCCGGATACTGTTGCTCTAATTCCCGTAAACGCTCCACCAAAGCGTAATATTCTGCATCTGCAATTTCTGGCTGCGCGCGGTTATAATAAAGATCATTATGCCGCTCAATGGCTGCGATTAATTGCATCATTTCTTTTTTAATGTGGTGTTGTTGTGCCATATTTAAAAAACAATTTTAAAATCAGTAAAATGTTCCACCTGCTCATCCCAAAAGATCTGTGTATCTCGTATAGACCCGTTAAAATGACGCTCAATGCGGTCAATAAAATCGTCTAAAAGATGGCGCGATGCTTCTGCCTTCATCTCAACCCTCCCGTCGGGAAGATTTCTCACCCATCCACACACCCCCGCATCCGCGGCATACCGACAGACGGTGTACCGAAATCCTACGCCCTGAACAACTC
>CAZBHY010000118.1:233-4687 GCA_964491705.1 uncultured Planctomycetales bacterium | reverse complement strand
CCGCTAAAATACACATGCGCGTGAATCATTTCTACTCCTTTAAAAAAGAGCACATGAGCACAAGAACGCAAGAATACATAAAACCCGAACCACAATGTATCCCTATGATCTTCATGTGCACATGTGCTCGTGTGCTCATGTGTTTGAAAATGTCGGGAAGGGGGGATTTGAACCCCCGACCTCATCGTCCCGAACGATGCGCGCTAGCCAACTGCGCTACTTCCCGTTTCAACAGACATATGAAAACTTTCCCTTGGATAAAAAGGAAAAGAAGTTAACAATAATAAATAATGCGATATTGTATCATCAAGAATTTTTACCGTCAAGACAAGAAAAAAAGAAAGGCCCCAATCTAACCCTAATGCCACCATAAACTTGCATGCCCTGAACAATGCGGGGTTTTCCCAATTTGAAAAACCTTTGTGCAATCTTCTCCGCACCAAGAACCCCCATTATTTCTCCGCAACAAAAAAACACCGGTCACAACCAAACCGGCGTTTTTTATGCAGTAATCACGCTAAACTATTTTTTCTCATCTGATGAATCAGCTGATTCCCCTTCAAGATCGGATGAAGATCCTGAGGCCATGCCACCACACGCATAAGACAGTGAGGACAGGGCAACAAGACACACAACGCCCAACAATCCTAATTTTTTTAAAGCAACATATTTCTTCATCACACACCTCCATTGCTGTTATATACTTTTTAGTCGGAGATACTGATGGCACCTTACATCTCCGATAAAACCTTGCAAAAAGAAAATTCTCTTGATACAGTAAAAACATCATCCGAGAATTCTATGCAAAAATCAGAAAAAAAATCAAAACTTTCCGATGCTGAACAATGGGTCGATCTATATGGCAACTACCTTTACCGTTTTGCCTTGGGACGCCTGCGTGACCCTCAGGAAGCGGAAAACGTTGTTCAAGAAACATTCTTGGCAGCCTTAAAGGCCAAAGACACATTCTCCGGACGTTCAACAGAACGCACATGGCTGATCGGCATCCTCAAACACAAAATCATTGATTATTTCCGCAAGAAATACCGTGAAATTCCTATATCAAATTTACACATTGATGACGAGCAGACGACCGTTGACTCATTTTTCGATCAAACAGAGCACCCGTTAAAATACCCCAGTGATTGGGCGGCCAACCCCAGAGAACTCACTGCAAATAATGAATTCTGGATAGTATTAGAGAAATGCCTGAAGAAACTTCCCCAGGCGACCGCCTTGGCCTTTAGCCTGCGGGAAATGGATCATATGAAAACCGAAGAAATTTGTCACATTTTAAACATCACTTCGACTAACATGTGGGTAATGCTCCACCGCGCACGTCTACAGATGCGCGCTTGTCTTGAAAAAAACTGGTTTGAAAAATAATATGACTAATACTGCAACAAACATTTCCTGCAAAAAAGCAACCGTATTGATGTCTAAAAGCATGGAAAGAAAGCTGTCTCTCAAAGAACAGACAGCGCTGGCAGCGCACCTCGCAATCTGCCGCACATGTACCTTCTGCTTCCGCCAGATAAAAACAGTCAAAAATACGATTGCCCATTACGCCGATGCAATCTTCGGCCACTCCGCGCCAAAACAATGCCAGCTCTCTGATAAAGCAAAACAACGCATGAAAAAACGCCTTGGATCCGACATCGTCTAAAAACGTTAGAACCGACCGATAAAAAAACAAAATACAAGTGATGTGCATCTGACCATCTTTCCGGGGCGACTAATAAAACTTTTTGACAGGAATAGCCCATTGCGCCATGCGGGCACACAACGGTGCATCTTGTTTACCGAGGTGTCTTTTGGAGCAGGGCTAAAAGCTGATTGAAATCAACTGGTTTGGAAATTGCAGGATAATATTTTCCTCCAACCTGAATCATCTCTGCGTCAACATCCTCTTGGGCGATGAGCCCGGATAAGAATACCACTTGCACATTGGCTGTATCAGGATTCTCCTGAAGGAGTTTGACCACATCTGAACCATGCATATCTGGAAGCATAATATCCATCACCACCGCATCCGGCTGATCTCTCTGTGCCTGATATAAGGCGCTGTCCCCATCTTCGGCCGTCATCACCTCGTATCCCGCATCTTGTAACCGGCTGCTTAGAAGACGAATGGTCAGCGTATCATCATCAACAATCAATATTTTTTTTAACACCACAGCCCTCCTTTTTAAAATCACGAACATCTTTTATCACACAGGCTGCGCCAACGGAGCTTCTTTTTTATACACACGCCACTGCATCTTTCCGATAATGCCTTGGTTAATGTTGGTCAAGTGATCAGCGATCTTCTCAATATTATCAATAAAATCCAAAAAGATAAAATTCGCCTTAAAATGACACATGCCTTGATTCAGACGATTAATATGCGACTCTTTCAACCGAACCTGCAACTCATTAATGATATTTTCAATATCCAGCAATCCCACCGCAATCGCCCCATCCCGTTTTTTCAAGGCCTCTTCTGTTCCCGATAACATCTGATCCAATTTTTCCCAAACCAAATGCAATTCTTCAATCGCTGCCTCTGAAAAAACAATCTGCTGATCAATTTTAACGCGGGCGATCTCCACGATGTTGGTTGCATGATCACCTATCCGCTCAATATCGTTGACCGAATGAAGCAATACCGGAATCTCCTGCGATTCTTCCGGCTCCAACTGACGCTGAGACAGATCAATCACATATTGCGTAATTTCTGATTGTAAATTGTCTGTGATTCGTTCATTGGAACTCGCCTTCACCAACGCCTCTTCCTCATTGTTCATAAACCCTTCCACCGCTGATGTAATCGCCCTTCGCGCGACGATAAGCATATAAATAATTTCATCACGTACCAGCTGCATCGCCAATGGGGGCGTATCCAGAAGATGCCTTTCGAGATACTGATGCCAAAACTCTGCCTGCCCTTTTTTCTGTGGCACAGCCCAAACGCTGATGCGTTCGAGCCAGCCGATCAGCGGCAAAAAAACAAGCGCATTGGCCACATTAAAAAAGGAGTGTGCGACAGCAATATAAAACATAATGTTGACCGTCGTCATCGCGCCGGGAATTATAAAATGAATCCAACTCTGGTACCATCCAAGATAAACAAAAATTAACATATACGCCACGCCAATCACATTGAATAATGTGTGCGACATGGCCGCCCGGCGCGCGTTCAAATTGGATCCAATAGCGGCCAATTGTGCAGTGATCGTTGTCCCGATATTATCACCCAAAACCAACGGAATCGCGGCATCAAAGGTAATCAGTCCATTGAATGCAAGGACTTGGACAATCGCAATGGTCGCGGATGAACTTTGAACAAGAATAGTAAAAACAGTCCCTGCAAGAACCCCCAGAATTGGTCGTTGAGAAAATATTACAAAAAAATCTCGCAACTGCTGCATGTCGCTCAAAGGCGCAAAAGCGTCTTTCATCAAACCCAGCCCGATAAACAACATGCCGAAACCCAACAGAACTTCACCCCAAAACTTTCTTTTACGATTGCGGCCAAATGTCATCATCGCAAACCCAATACCGATAACTGGTAGCGCGTACTCGGTAATTTTAAAAGCACCCATGGATGAAACAAGCCATGCAGTAAATGTTGTCCCAATATTCGCACCAATAATCACGCTGATCGCCTGTCTTAAGGACAGCAACCCCGCGTTGACAAAACCCACTGCCATGATCGCCGTTGCGGCAGATGCCTGAATCGCGCATGTTACCAATGCCCCAACACAAACCCCGACAATCGGGACATTGGTGACCATATGCAAAAAATTTTTTAGCCGTTCGCCGGCAACTTTTTTCAGCCCATCGGACATGGTTTTCATGCCAAAAAAGAAAAAACCAAATCCTCCCATGATCATAAAATAAAAATTCCCTTCCATGCGCTCTCCATTGGTAAATTAAATATTAAAGACACTATAAAAATTCCAAAAATATAATATCAGAAAGCCTCCCCAGAACAATCTTTGTCTTCAAAAAATCACCGCGAAATGCCATCTAAATATCGTCATAATCACGCGGCTGTTCTTTCGGACGCGAAAAATACGCAAGCATTTTCTGCGCAACAAATTTTACAAAATCGATCTCTCCCTGATCCATTTTATCAATAATTTTCAAACCCACACGATAACAGGTCGTCTGTTCATCTTTTTTCTCTTTCACCCAGATCACTTGCGCATCAACCTTTACCAATTTATCATCATCCAGACCAACCGTTAAGGTCAGAACCTGTCCAACAGCAACAGGCGAATCCACCTTCAATGATAGACCTGTGGCGCTGATATCCAATGTTGTGGCAAACACCAACCATTTCGGATCGCCCATTTCAAAAGAAACAGGGATCTCGATATTCATTCGATGAAAACGACGTTTTTCTCTCATCTCCTTCTCCTTAATCCGTCGCCTTCAACAGGCGGCACTGGATTGGCCTGCTAAATATC
>CAZBHY010000118.1:0-223 GCA_964491705.1 uncultured Planctomycetales bacterium | reverse complement strand
TATCCTGTTGAAAAAGCCGCCTGAAGATTAAAACCACCAGTATCTCCATCCACATCAATCATTTCCCCGGCGAAATAAAGATTCTTGACGCAACGGGACTGCATTGTCTTCGGATCAAGATCCCGTACAGAAACGCCGCCTTGTGTCACCATTGCTGTATCCAACGGGTCAGCTGAAGCAATGTCAATCCTCAATCGTTTGAATAATTCCAGCATCCGTATAC
>CAZBHY010000117.1:0-5164 GCA_964491705.1 uncultured Planctomycetales bacterium | reverse complement strand
AAGCGCTCTTTTTTGCCTTTCCCTTCGACTTTCACAATATTACTGATCGCATCAACGCTGTCTATGTTCATACCCACCAATTCCGACACGCGCAGACCCGCGCTGTACAATGTCTCCATCATCGCGCGGTCACGCAACCCCATAGCGTTATCGGACAACGGCGCTTCCAACAACGTGACGGCATCCTTTTCCGATAAAAATTTCGGCAACGGCTTATCTAATTTCGGTGTCACAATCAGCAGCGCAGGATTCTCCTGAATCAACCCCTCCCGATGGAGAAATTTAAAAAAACTCCGCAACGATGAGAGTTTCCTGGCCAGTGTGCGCGGCTTATGATTCCGCGTGCGCAGATGTGCTAAAAACCGACGGAAATGAAGATAGACAATGGACTGAACAGCGGTTTCCTCGCCTAAAAACTCTAAAAATTCATTGAGATCAATCGAATAATTTAAAATTGTGTGCGAAGAGTAATTCTTCTCAATTTCGAGGTAAGAAAGGAATTTATCGATATACCGATTCATGACTTGATTATAACAGAAAAAATATGGCCAACACGTCTTTTCCGCACGGATACATGTCCAGGACACGGCGCCATCGCGATCGCGCTAAAAAATATTTTTTATTCCTCAGGTTTGGGAAGGCTGTTGGCCGTATAGGTACAATTCGGATAACGGCTACACCCATAAAAATGTCGTCCGCGGGACTGCCTCTGTACCAATTCACCCGTGCACCCGTCCTGAGGGCAGGCAACGCCCGTAGACACTGCTTTCGAAAATTTGCATTTGGGAAACCCGGAACAGCTTAAAAATTTTCCCCGCCGTCCCCACTTAATCGCCATCTGCCGACCGCATTCCGGACAATGTTCATCCACAAAATTCTGTGTTCGCTGCATGTGGTCTCCGGCATACTGCAATTCATCTTTAAACGGGCGATAAAACTTCTCCAATAATTCGACATAATTCACAGCACCTTCTTCCACCTCATCCAAGTCCTCTTCCATCTCCGCGGTAAATCCAACATCCATGATGCGAGGAAAAAATTCAACCAGCAAATCCGATACCGTTATGCCCAAATCGGTCGCGTGAAAATATCCTTTCTGCCGCAAGACATAATTGCGAAAGACCAGCGTCTGAATGATCGATGCGTAGGTACTCGGCCGTCCGATGCCCTGCTCTTCCAAGGCCTTGACCAGGCTCGCGTCGGAAAACCGGGCAGGAGGCTTGGTAAAATGTTGCGTTGGCTTAACGCCCATCAGATCCAAACGATCGTTCTTTGCGTAATGCGAAAAATCAACAACGGATTCCGTCTCCTCTTCGTCGCGGTAAATTTTTAAAAATCCATCAAAGACCAAATTGGATCCGGATACACCGAACTGAAAATCCCCCGCGGTGATTTCCATTTTATGATTTTTAAAAATTGCAGGCATCATCTGACAACTGACAAAACGATTCCAAATCAACTCATATAATCGGTATTGATCGGAATCCAAGAATGCCTTGAGCTGATCGGGTTTTAGCGTGATATCCGATGGGCGGATTGCCTCATGGGCCTCTTGAGCACTTTTTTTCGATTTATATTTGTTGGGAGTCTCGGGAAGATACTCAGAACCATATTGCTGTTCAATAAACGCCCGAACCTTGCCCATGGCCTCATCCGAAATATTCACCGCATCCGTGCGCATATATGTAATCAACCCAACGCTTTCTCCATTGCCGATTTCAATCCCTTCATACAACTGCTGAGCAATGCGCATCGTCCGATCCGCGTTAAAACCCAGTTTGTTGAACGCATCTTGCTGAAGCGTACTGGTGATAAACGGTGGCAATGGCTTGCGCTGACGGCGACTTTCTGACATCCCCGTAATGATAAACTGTGCAGACCGCAGCGTCTCAGCAATATCCATCGCGCCATGTTCATCGGTCAAATCGAATTTCTCGCCGCGGATTTTTTCTAATTCTGCCGTGAGGATATCCTCATGCCCCGGCTTTTTCATATCGACAAAAATTTTCCAATACTCTTTTGGAATAAACGACGTGATATCTTTTTCCCGTTGAACAATCAGCCGCAGCGCCACGGATTGAACACGCCCAGCGCTCAACCGTGAACCAACCTTTTGCCACAACAGGGGGCTGATTTTATACCCGACAATGCGGTCTAAAACCCGGCGGGCGATCTGCGCATTGATCAAATCCTGATCAAACTCGCGCGGATGTGAGAAGGCCTTTAAGACCGCCTCCTTCGTAATTTCCTGGAATGTGACACGAAAAATTTTTTTCCCAGTCCCGATCTGCTGCGCAAGATTCCATCCGATCGCCTCACCTTCACGATCCGGGTCAGTTGCAAAATAAATCTCCTCTTTTGCTAACGCTTCTTTTTTCAGCTTCGAAAGAATCTTTTGTTTCGAACGGACAACAATCAATTTCGGTTCGAACCCATGATCGATATCAACCCCCAAGGATGATTTCGGCAAATCGACCAAATGCCCCATCGAGGAATCCACCTTATATTTTTTTCCAAGAATTTTACTGATGGTCTTTATCTTCGTCGGAGACTCAACAATAACCAGTTTTGTTGCCATATGTAAACCCCACCCGATTGCGATTAACAAAATAATTTCCCGCCAACCTTAGAACCTTGCCCTGGCATTCCCACAAGACAAGCACGCGCGAAACAGTCTGAGCGTCCAACCCGGTCCGCACAAAAATGTCATCAATATACATCGGTTCATCCGATAATACCCGAAAAATTTTTTCTTCATCAGCGGACAACTCACAGGATGTAATGTGGCCCTGTTCCTGGATGCATGACGCGCGATCTCTGAAGTCAGGGATTTCTTCAAAAACATCCTGCATCGAAAAAATCAGCTTCGCTCCCTGCTGAATCAAACGATTGGTGCCAGTGGCCTGTTCCTGGCCGATTCTTCCTGGCACGGCAAATACATCCCGCCCCTGATCCAACGCACATTGACTGGTAATCAATGCCCCGCTGCGGGCAGCCGCCTCAACAACGACCACTCCACATGACAGGCCACTGATCACACGATTGCGGCGCGGAAAATTCTGCGCCAACGGTCCAGTTTCCATCGCGAATTCTGAAATGACACACCCTTCTTGAACGATTTGATCGAACAGCTTCTGATTTTCTCGCGGATAAACACGCGCCAAGCCGCTGCCCAAAACGGCAACTGTTGCGCCGTGATTCTGCAAACAACCATAATGCACTGCGGTGTCAATCCCTCGCGCCATACCAGAAACGGCGGTCACGCCGAAATCCGCGCACTCAGCCGCGAATGCGCGCGCAACTGACAATCCATAAACCGATGCTCGACGGGATCCGACGATTGCAATCCCAGGAAACCATTCTTTTTTCAACGTGCCAGCGACATATAATACCAGCGGGCTATCCGAAATCTGTTTCAGACATTCCGGATAATCCTCATCATCAACCGTGATCACGCATGCGCGGCTGATTTGAACCTGCGCCATCTCATGCGCTAAAAATTCCGCGCAATCAAACGCTGCGATATTATTTGCGATCTGAATCCCAATGCCCCGAACCTGCTGAAGATCTCCCAACGCCGCCTTCCATACCGCTGACGCACTGCCCAAGGCATCACATAAACTTTTAATCCTGACATTCCCCAGGCCGGAAACAGCGTTGAGGCAGATGAGCGATTCCCGTTCATCCATCATCATGCGCATCCTTTCTCCAGCCATCAAACCTTTTGCCGCTAACTGCCAGCGGCTAACATCATTATCTCCTCAGCCACCTCATCAACTGTTTTTCCATCTGTCATCACTTTATAATCCGCCTGACCATAATACACCATACGCTGTGACAACAAATGACTAATCGCTTTAAGCGGATCATCATTATTTAACAAAGGCCGATGTGAGTCCTGCTTAATCCGATCATAAATAACCTCAGGGCTGGCCTCAAGATAAACGACAACCCCACTCTTTTTCAAAGCCTCAATATTTTCTTTTCGCAAAACAACCCCGCCCCCGCAATCAATGACGACATTCACTCGCTCAGACAGCGCACGCACCACCTGTGATTCAACCTGACGAAAATACGGCTCCCCTTTCATCTCAAAGATCTCATTGATCGAACGACTCTCCCGCTCAACGATACACTCATCGGTTGATACCCGCATCATGCCCAAACGTTGCGCCAAGGCCTGTGAGGTCACGCTCTTGCCTGCCCCCATAAATCCGACTAAAACAATATTTTTGTTCTCCATAATTTTTGCGATTGTAACATAATCCTTTTTCAATGTCTAATCACGCCCAAATATCCACCCATGCGGCAACAGGGGAAACACCTCGATGTAACATCAGAGGACAATACCATACTGCCCTAAAATCCACGCAATGATCGCATCACCAAAAAATAAACTCACCAATGCACCCATGACAATGAATGGGCCGTATGCAATCGTGCTGTCTTTGGTACGGATCTTTTCCACAATCCCATAGGTTGCCCCAAAAAATGGCGCTACAAAAAATGTCAATAAGGCAAGCCGCCATCCGATAAATGCCCCAATCAAGGCCATCAACTTAACATCCCCGCCGCCCATAGATTCTTTTCGAAAAATAAAATCCCCCAACAGGCCCATCGCGTAGATCACACCCCCTCCTAATAATAATCCGATCAACGAGGCATCCACACTTTTTAAATGCGCCACCAACCAGCCCTGGCTTTCCGCGATTTGGCCAGTGATGAAAATCGCCGCAGCCCATTCTGCGGCAAACATCCCGAGAATAACCCCTAATAATGTCATATCATCACGCTCAAAGGCCTGACGGCGCCATAAAAATTCGATCAAATGAACCGTGAGACAAATTCCCACCACTACACGCATCAATACACGTCCTGTGGCCAATTCAGATAGAGACACGGCATGTATCTGCGGCATCAGCGCGCTCATGACTAGACCAACAAACATCCCGCCCACGCTGATCTCATCCGGGATAATGCGATGTTCAAAATCAACGAATGTTGCCACAATAAAACACGCCATCATCACGGTATATGCAGTGAACTGTTCCGTAGGACCAAAGTACCAAAAAAAACCTAGAAAGATCAATCCTGTTAGTAATTCGACAAAAAAATAACGAATTGAGAATCGAGCGTGACAGCTCCGACACTTCCCTCCGAGAAT
>CAZBHY010000116.1:0-5301 GCA_964491705.1 uncultured Planctomycetales bacterium | reverse complement strand
CTTCATAATATCATCGGATATCTCGAGCAGCTCCTGATCGCTCTTTCCCTGATAGATCCCGTCACTGCAGTTTAAGATAAAATTCTCACATTTGTTGCGGATGATACCTAGAAGATTGACCAACGCATGGAAATCTTTACGATGAGACGATCGCTCCGGACCACTGCAGTCTATCTTCGATGTAGGTTTCAAATCATGCGGGACAGTTAAATCCTGCCCGGTCAGTTTGCCAATCACTTTGCCCAAATTATCCAAAACAATCGGTTTATGAAAATATTTCTCGATGCCCAATTGGTGAATCGCATGAATTTCATCATCCGACAGCATTTGTCCAGTAATGATAACCACCCGTGTGTTCTGATCTTTTTCCCGCAGCCTCTTTAAAACATCCTGGCCGCTGATGTCATTGATCGAAAAATCCAAAATCACCACATCCGGCTGCGACGCCTCAATGAGCAATAAGGCCTCCACGCCGCTGGCAGTGGTCGACACCTGAAACCCCCGCCGCCCTAAATACGATTGTAAGGCGCTGACAACATCCGGCTCATCTTCCACAATTAATATTTTTGGACGCATCCCTGTCATGAAAAAAGTATATCATATCCGGTGCTAAAAAGGTCTGTTCTGCAGGAATTCAGCAAAAAAAATAGTGAAATGATGCTCATTTTCTCAAAGAATATCCTCAATGAGTGTAACGGCGGGTTTTTCCGCAAGCCTTTTACCATAGGGCAGATAATCCACAACCTGACCTTCTTTCATAACAATATGAAAGACCTCCCGATCTTTGGCCTGATCTAGCAAATCAATCACTTGCTTGATCACTCTTTTTTTTGTGAGCTGTATCATCACCCTCACATTTTTCTGCTCGGTGCTATTTAAAACAAGCAAAATTTTCATAGCCTGTTCCCTGTGTGCACGTTGCGTGCCTTTCCCCTATTTGGCGCATGTCATGAAAACATGAGGAAAATCGTCGCCCAATTCCATATCATTATCCACAGTACGCATTGATTTGATTTTAATAAATGCTGCGGACAGCGCCACAGTCAAAACGGCCTGCACTGCTTTTTCGGTTTTGCTGATGATTTCAATCATGACACCATCCCACACAAAAATATGGTTTGAACAAGCGAAATGAATTCCGTGGCTCGGACAGAGTAAAATGTCATATCTCTTATATAATCGAAATATAGCATTATATATGACAAAAAACAATGTATCGAATAAAATTTTGTCATATTTTTTAAAGTATGTAACTTATTTATTTTTAATAATTTAAACGTTTCTAGGGAAAATTCTCAACAAAAAATTTTTATATATGACAAAATAATTCTAAAATCAATTTATTTTGTCTTGACAGAATACTGCTGATGCGCTACCCTTTGATTGAGGATAATTTAAAAAACATGGCATGAAACTTTACGAAAAAATTAAAAAAATCCGGGAAGATATGGGGCTGACGATTCAGGACGTCCACCAACGTGGCATGACCATTTTCGGCTCCAAAAAGGCGTTGAGCTACCGCACCCTTCAACGCATTGAAAAAGGCCAGCTATCCAAATTTTCCTCAGTACTCAAAATCTGCTGCGCCCTGGGCGTCACACTGGAAGAACTGATTAAAAATACCGAACTGGAAGACCGGATGGTCATCCGTAAAAATGAACGATTGGATGAATATACATACAATGATAAGGTTTTTGCCAGCGTCACCAGCGGTCCAAGCAGAAGTTTTCTGGCCGTTGAGCTGACATTAGCCCCCAACGGGGCAACAATGGTTGAGCAAAGCCCACAGCATCAATCATTTGAAAAATGGATTTATGTGGTCGAGGGAGAATTGACCTGTCATATCGCAGAAGAAACATTCGTTCTCAAAAAAAAAGATGCTGTGTCATTTGACAGCAGCATCCGTCATTATTTCGAAAACCATACCCAAAAAAAATGCGTCTGCACTATGGTGCAGAATCCGAAACATTTTTAATCAGCCGTTGCATCACACAATGCCGTATAAGAAAAAACTGAACACCCATCCTCTCTGCACACGCGCACTCTAAATGGTCTTTTCTTTCATCTTGCCCAAACGAATCAGCATCCATTTCAATTTTTCATTGAGCACGGACAAAGAAATCGGTTTGGACAAATAATCCGTCGCGCCTTTGCTGATTGCCTGAGAAACAACCTCAGCGCTTTTCCAGGCACTGATAATAATAATTTTGGACAGCGGGCTGACGTCTTTGATCTGAGTGATCACATCCATGCCGCTTAAACCTGGCATTTTAATATCCAAAAAAATAATATCTGGCTTGATCCGTTCAACCGCCGCAATGGCCGCAGCCCCTTCCGCCGCCTCTTCCATCACACATTCATAGCGATGGCCGATAAAATCTTTCAGGGTCTTACGGAATTCATCCTCATCGTCAACTAATAAAAGCACAGGCGCCTGTGTGTGCCCCTTCGCGTTTAAAACATTGCCGATCTTCTGAACAACCACATCCCGCAGGTAATTCCGGCTGAACGGTTTTGTGATAAATTCATCTGCACCGGCAGCGATGGCCGCGTTTCTGGTCGCTTCATCATGCTTGACAGTGATCATGATCACCATCGTATCAGGATGCGTCCTTTTGATCTCCTTCAGCACATCAATCCCGCCATCTGACATGACAATATCCAAAAACACAATCTGAGGGCGTTCCCTTTCCATCATGTCCAATGCCCTCTTCACCGTGGTCGCTGAAAAAACAGAAAACCCGATATAGGTAAATGTCTTCTTGATCACATCACATATACCCGGCTCATCATCAACGACCAGCATTTTGATCATATATTCCTTCCTTGTAGAATATACCGGAGATTTTGGTTATGCCTTCTATCCTGACGCTGAGGCAAAGTAAAACAGTCGCTCCATCGTTTGCGCGCTGTCATCACACGATTTTCTCAAGAAACATTAAATAAAGAAGGATAACAAATGTCAGTACAATTCCCGCAAGCGCCCCCTCTGGTCCAATTAATGCCAACCCAGCAGTCGCGCCGAAAATAGAATTTTTAATGGTCGCAACTAGAATCATGCTCTTTTTGGTATCTGCATGGATACTCTTTTTCAAAATAATGTATTTCGCTAAAAACGCAAAACCAAAAACGGAAATAACGGAAACCACTAGCAACTTTGCAACAGACGTCGGATCCGATAAAAGAACATCTTTGTTCACTCCAAGGATGACGGCAAAAATGATCCCAAATCCGATATCGACCACTTTTCCATGTATCTTGCGCGCAAAATCTCCCCAGCCAGCTGCCCTGAATATTCTTGAAATGATCAAAGGAATGACTAAAAGCATAACGATCAAATTAAAGATATCAAAAAACCCTACGGCATCACGGCCAATAAAGACTGTCACCAGCCAAGGCGTGAATGCCAAAGATGCAAGAAAGGCGGAAAACGTTGCCACCGACGAATAAAAAAGGTTGCCCTTGACCACTAATGTAAAAGGGATAATGGCCAAACCTGGCGGACTGGCGGCTGTAAAAACCAGTCCTGCCCAAATTTTTCCTTCGATGCCAAAGATCCGGCCCAAGGCAAGCAGCAGGAAAAACATCAAAAAATAATTCAGTCCGATACCGGCAAAAAACGGCTTGATTGATTGTGTAATATTTTTAAATGCAGAAAGGTCTGTTTCCGTGAGAGATACCGTCATAATGAGAATCAAAATGGGCATGTTTAAAAATGAGAACGCGCCCATTGAGCTGCCCACTGCGAAACCCGCGACAGCACTGGCAGTAAAAATAACATTACGATTGAATAATAATTTCATTATGTGTATCAACGTTCCTTTTTTCCGTGATGCCAATGATCTCCATCAATTCATGAGTCATTCTACCCCGGCCCTGATACCAAGACAAGAAATTTCCAAAGTCATTCACAGCGTTTAACACATGCCGACCAATACAAAACGCTTGCAACTCATTAAGCCGCAAGCGTTCTTATGCCAGGCTGACCATTAACCACACGATCACGCACAACAAAAATTGGTGGGGCCGCTGGGTTGCTAGGTGAAGCAGATTAGCCCGTCCTGCATCGTCTATAAGACGGGCCAGGGAACCTGTTTAAATCAGCCCTTAAAAGGCGTCGGGCCATTTTGTTCAGTCGGCCCTTGACCCTTATCGCCGCGAACTTTATCGCCTCCAGCAAAAGCCGGGCCAACATTCGCTGCAACAAATAACGCAATCACCATCAATAAAAATAATCTTTTCATTTTTGCTCCTTTTTAATATAAGATTAATTGCATTCTATCCAAAATCAAAACTCTCTGCAACTAATTTAATCATCCAAAGCTCGAAATATCAAGACAGAACTCGCCTTCGGCCAAGCACAACACCCTTTTTTATCTCAATAAAAATCAAAGTAAAAAGGGTGGCTGGATGCAGAAGATTAGCCCGTCCTGGATCGTCTATAAGACGGGCCAGGGAACCTGTTTGATACTAATAACGCCCCGAACAAGCCGATTTTCAGTTTGAACCAAACTCGTATAATATCGTAGTTTGGTATTGACTAAACTCTCATACTATCGTAGTATGGTTCCATGATAAACCGATCCCTTGCTCCCATTATTGAAGACCTGTGTTTCCGCCAAAAAAAAATGGCCTTTATTTCAGGCCCGCGTCAATGCGGAAAAACAACCCTCGCCAAAATGCTCCTCAACCATCGGGGGCATGGCCAATACTGGAATTATGATGAAACCGCCTTTCGCCGTGCCTGGACAAAAGACCCAAAATCAACCATACCCGCCAACCCAGCTGAAAATATTGTCATCTTTGATGAAATCCATAAAGCTAAACTCTGGAAACGCTCCCTAAAAGGGCTTTTTGATACGCTTGACCCAAAACCTGATATTATTGTGACCGGAAGCGCAAGGCTGAATATATACAAAAAAGGCAGCGACAGCCTCATGGGCAGATACTATCACTTTCGCCTGCATCCTTTTTCTTTGGGAGAACTCCAAACAAAAGCTCCCCTTACCCCTGAAAATCTTTTACAACAAAGTTTCAAAAAGCTTCCCCATTCCGCTAAAAGGCAAAACACCCTCGAACAACTTCTTGAGTTTAGCGGTTTCCCGGAACCATTTCTGGCTCAAGAACAAAATATCCTGAGATTGTGGCGTAAAGGACGAACAGAAAAAATAATAAGGGAAGACCTCCGCGACCTGACAAGAGTCCTTGAATTAAGCCAGATCGAAATGCTTGTATCTCTTCTCCCGGAGAGAGTCGGTTCTTTCTTGAGCAAGGCAGCCCTCAAAGACGATCTTGAGGTAG
>CAZBHY010000115.1:0-5315 GCA_964491705.1 uncultured Planctomycetales bacterium | reverse complement strand
AAGATTCCGAAAAATTCCCCGATTATCATGCATGATGGTCGAGGTCTTACCATGAACAATACGCGGCGCGCCAATAATTGTACCGCCATACGCTTGAACAATGCATTGGTGCCCCAGGCAAACACCCAGAATCGGGATCTTCCCTCCGAACCGTTTGACCACCTTCACGGAAACACCGGCATCTTCCGGACGGCCAGGACCGGGGGAAATAATAATATGTGACGGTTTCATATTCGCAATATCCGTCAATGTTATGTCATCATTGCGCACGCATGTCACACGGTATCCCAAGGTTTCCACCATGTGAACGATATTAAATGTAAATGAATCGTAATTATCAATCACCAAAACCATTATTCACTCCCTTGCCTTCACCATTGACACCACGATGGCGCTCGTGATTAACCGATATCCATACCCAACGATTGAATCATCGCCTTGGATTTGTTGATGGTTTCATCGAATTCCTTCTCCGGAACAGAATCATAAACAATGCCTGCGCCAGTCTGAATAAAATATGTGTTATCGTGATAAATCAGCGATCGAATCGTAATGCATGAATTAAAATTTCCCTGCGTATCAAAATGCCCAACCAGTCCCGCATAGGGCCCGCGTTTTTCTCTTTCATAATGCGACAAAAGTTCCATCGCCCGGATCTTGGGAGCGCCGCTCACTGTTCCTGCAGGAAATGTCGTCCGGATCAAGTCATAGGCATCATATCCCGATGCCATACGTGATTCAATTTCCGAAACAATATGCATCACGTGAGAATAGCGTTCAACCATGGACAATCCGCGAGGGATCACCGTTCCTGGTTGTGCGGTTCGGCCAAGATCATTACGTGCCAAATCCACCAACATCAGATGTTCCGCACATTCTTTTTCATCCGCCAATAATTCTTTTTCAAAGGCCAAGTCTTCCTGACGATTGGAGCCGCGCGGGCGTGTTCCCGCGATCGGTTTGATGGTCGCCGTTCCGTCATTGAGGGAAACCATCAATTCCGGTGATGTCCCGAACATCTGAAAGTCATCAAAATCAAGATAAAATAAATACGGCGATGGATTAATGCGTCTGAGCCGGCAATAGGCATCCAAAGGGCGCAGCAATGTTTCCATGGCGATCCGACGGGATAAAACTGCCTGAACAATATCTCCCGCAATAATATGTTTTTTGATACGCTCCACACCGGCCAAATAGTCCTCACGACCAGCAGCGATGTCACCCAGACATTGGTACCGTTGATCATCCGACTGATACGCGCGAAAATCAAAATCGAGCAAACGTTCTGCCACCGCTTCAATCGCATTCCGACCTTGACCATCATAATCAATCGAAACGATATGGAGCTCATCCTTATAATGATCAAAAATAACAAATAGCGATCCAAAGAAAAAAACAGCATCCGGCAGATGCTGCGTATCCACTTGTGATTTCAGATGGACCTTATCAAACAATGCGGCTGTCTCATACCCAAGAAACCCCAAGCCTGCGGCCGGAATGGGAAGGCCATAGTGCTTTGCCGAAAATACCGGCTCAGCACACTTTTTCAAGAACATCAAATAATCTGCCCGATTCTTGGAAAGGATCTCCTGGGCATGGCGGGTCTGCTTGACCACCCCACGGTTGTCGAGAACCAAACGGAATGCTTCGTCCACCAAAATAATCGAATAACGGCTCTTGCCGATTTGAAGCACGGCAGACTCTAACAGCGCCTTGGCAGAAAGTTTTTTAAAAACGACCAGCGGCGTAAAACGGTCTGCTGCGATCGTCTTGATATGAACAGGCAACGGCATTTCTTCCCTCTCTTTCTACGAGCACCAATGTTTCTACAAATAGTAACATATTTTTTACAAAAAACAAGCCCGAAATAAAAAATATTTCAGGCCCATTCCACTGATCATGCGTCTATTCATACGCAAGAAAAAATACCTCACATCCCTTACGCTTCCTTTAATCCATGATAATGCGCTGAATGGTGTAATGCGCAACAGTCAGACCAAATATCCCAGTCAATGTCGGAAGGCTTCCAAGAGGCCTCCGCGGACGGCCCTGCGAAACAGGCACTGTTTCATCACAGAGATTCTGATCCGCAGCATGCAAGGCAACATTCTCCGTCGAATAAACACAACCAATGCCCTTATTGATCCCCATACGTTTTAACCGCTGACGGACCAGCCGGGCCAGCGGGCATCCACGGGTTTCGGAAATATCTCCGTAACGGACCAATAACGGGTCCGTCCTTAAAGCTGCGCCCATGGAAGAAATCACAGGGATCCTCTGACGATAAATCCCGGCCAAAATATTGACCTTGGCGTTGAGGGAATCCACCGCATCGACAACAACATCCGGCTGAAAGGAAAAAATGAGTTCCAATGAATCAGCATCAACAAACATCTTTTCCGCTGTAACACAGCATTGAGGGTTGATATCTTTGACCCTGTCTGCCGCCAGATCTGCCTTGGGCATCCCCAGCGTGGAATGCAAGGCATAAAGTTGGCGGTTGATATTGCTCTGCTCAATCACATCATGATCGATCAGCAATAAATTCCCGACACCGGCCCGGGCCAGGGCCTCGACCGCATAACTCCCCACGGCGCCCAATCCAATCACCGCAACACGACTCTGACGGAGACGTTCAAGCTTTGCGCTTCCAATCAGTAGTTCCGTACGCTGAAAAATTTCTGACATGACATTGACTCACAATGAATCATTTTGAATATATTTGATAATCTCGGCTGCGTTAAGAACAGTCTGATGAGTCAACGCCTCAACAGACATTCCACGCATCACAGAAACCTGCTGATAAACACACATAATGGATTCTTGATAATCATCCGCACTGACGTCATCTTTGTCTTTTCCAGGCAAATATGGAAAATCTGTCTCCAACAACAACCGGTTATTTGGGATGCGTTGCAATACAACATCAGCCTGCCGTTGCTTTAGGCTGCGCTGCCCAATGGAAATCAACGCCCCCATACGGATCAACTCATCTAATATCTCCGGAGATCCACAAAATGAATGAACCACAAATGGCAGGCCATTCAACGAGCATGCACGCAACACCTGCATCATCGGTCCCCAGGCATTCACACAATGTAAAACAAATGGGCGGCGCAGCATGACAGCCCCATCGATCTGCCTTACCAAAACGCACATCTGCTTTTCTATATTCTTTCCCTTAGGCCCTTGATCCAAGCCGATTTCCCCGATCCCGCATGCATGGTTTTTAACACAGGCGATCCATTGTTCTTCCCACCCGTGTGTCAGCCGATCAACATACCAGGGATGAGTTCCAATAAATGGAAATACCCGCTTATCTGTGGCGAAATCCAAAACCGTGTCCCAATCCGCTGGGGACGTCGCGTTACAAAACGCTGCGGAAAAATTCAGCTGATGGAACGCATGAAGGATATCGCGATAAATGGGCTCTGGAATATCTTGCAGATGCAGATGAGCATCAATCATAGGCAATCCTATATTAATGCACGACGCGTAATAACGCGACCTCGTCGCAATCAGGAAAATGCGGGCAATGAATGCAATCTGCCCAGATTTTATGAGGCAATTTATTTTTATCAATTGCCTTGAATCCTTGTTTTTTAAAAAATTCCGGAACATACGTGAGGGTGAAAACCTTGGGAATACCCAAAACCCTTGCCTCATTCATGCACGACTCAACCAGAGCCGCCCCGATGCCTTTGCCTTTATAACGCGGAAGAACCACGAGCGACCGGATTTCCGCCATATCATTCCAAACAATCTGCAGCGCGCAACACCCAATCACATCCCCCGCGCGGTTACGGCACACCACAAACGCCCTGAGATTTTCATAAATTGACTGAAGCGAACGGGCCAGCATCTGCTGTTTTTCTGCGGCAGCCATGATCAGTTGATGAATCTCAGCCACATCAGATAACGCGGCTTTAGCAATCGTGTGCATACTATCCCCTTTTTTATGGTGTCTCTTCATAATCAATCATCTCGAATATTTTTTGGTAAACCTCATTCGGGCGCGCATAGGGCTGTAATGGATCAATAATATCATGCTCTATTTTGAGCTCCGCAGGAAAACGATCATACCGCACCTTGGCTCCCTGTTGCTGCCAACGCGACATCAAATGCTGAACATTCCAGTTATCAACGGCACGATCCATATCTGTTGTCATGATGATGATATGGGATGCCAACGGAGCGTAATGCCGCGACGCTTGCAGCACCGACAACCCCAGCATTAACGTATGCCCCATTCCACGTGTTGAAAATTTATGATACATCGAATACGGAATCTGCCGGTTTTCTCTTTCCAGGGGATGCCACCACAACAGCGCATCCGGAAGCAGATAAGCCGCTGTCAAAATCGGCTTCACCACGCCTGGCAAATAATACCATCCAAAACTGGGAACTAAAATAACCGCCGTATCCACATCACCACGGAACTGCGCGGTCCATGCCGCCATGACACCGCCCAAAGACAGCCCGAGCACCGTCACCTTGTCTCCCAAGCCCTGGGCAATATTTACAGAACGATCTGCAGTCATCATGAGATCCTCAAGTGTCAACTGACCGATGTCAGGCGCCAAACGGTCTCGGCTCCCATGGTGCGGCAACCGCGGGACGTAAACATTGTATCCGCGTTCAAAGAAAACCTGTGCCAACTCCTCATATTGACGGGGACAATTGGTATACCCATGATACAGGACCACAGCCTGGTCCATCTTTTTCCCATGGGTCAAAAAAATCGGACGGCAATAATCCGCAATGTCCTGATCAGCGTCCGTCTGTGACCACATTTGAATCGCCGTCACACTCTGCGTATAATCCATCATCGGATCAATGCGCGGACGCACACCCGATGTGTCGATCGGCCAAATCCATAAAATCGTGATGAATCCCACCAATAAAATCACGATCACACACAACGCTTTCAGAATGATGTTTCTCATAATGCAATCATATAGGATTTAAAACAGTATCATCAACCAGATTAAAAACAGCGGCGCTGGTGTTTCTTCTGGCAGGTATTTCCACACCGGTAGCAAATCTCATTCTGCAAATATCCATTATTAAAAAATTCTCTAATGTTGCCTAGCGTCGTATCCGCAATATTCGCCAAGGCCTCTTGCGTAAAAAACGCCTGGTGTGATGTCACCAGGACATTGGGAAACATCAACAATCGCGCCAAGATGTCATCGCTGATCACAGACACTGAAAAATCCTCAAAAAAATACTCACTTTCTTCCTCATAAACATCCAGGCCAGCGGCACCGATATGAGACGTTTTTAATTCTTCAATCAAGTCAGCGGTTTTAATC
>CAZBHY010000114.1:0-5375 GCA_964491705.1 uncultured Planctomycetales bacterium | reverse complement strand
TTCAACAGCGGCGCGTATGTGGTCGGCCGTTGTTTCCCGAATATTAAGGTGTATATTGATGGCAGGACAGAGGTCTATGGTCCGGATTTCTTTAAGCATTATTTACGGATTGTCCATGATGCGGATGTGAATGTGCTTCAAGGAGAGTTGGATCGATTTGGCATTACGGTGATTCTTTTAAATACTGTCCGCTCTGAGTCGCCAGAAAAAATTCTGAAATTTCTTTATGATCACAAAGATTGGGTGCTGGTCTATTTGAACTATGATGGGTGTATTTTTTTGAAAGACGTGCCTGAGCACCAGGACGTCATTGCGCGGCACCGTATTGATGTGAATGATTGGACGGCTGAGACGCTGGATGAATACCGCTTGGGATCACGCAAGGTCGTTCCGTATCAAAATATTAATCGTGCTTATTCGCTCAAGTCCTTGGGATTTCCCGATCAAGCGATGTTGGAAATTCAAGCTGCCTTGAAGATTTATCCTGGGTATTTTGAGGCGTTTGCCCTTTTGGGGGAAATTTTTGCCGAGAAAAAGGAATTTGAAAAGGCCTTTCATTATTTTCGTTTGGCAGTCACGTATGATTCTGGAAGCCGGAAGGCCCGTACGAATTTTGCCCGGGCTTATGAGGAGTTGGGACGATATGAGGAGGCCATCAAGCAGTATGAGATCGTGACGCAGCGGTTTGCGGATCACGCGGCGGCGTATTTTCTCATGGCGCGGGCATTGATTAAATCTGATCAGGGTGCGGACGCCTTGATCGCTGCTCAACAGGGATTTGAACGGGATCACAATACGGCGAAAGATATTATGGAGTTGGGGGATTTGTTGCTGGAACGCGGTCACAATCGGGAAGCCGCGGACATGTTCGGCATTGCACTCAGTGGAACGAGGCGGATTGCAGAACTTCATGCGAAACGCGCTCATGCCTTTCGCGCGATGGAAGATTGGGATCGCGCCAGAGAAGAGTGGACTTTGGCCATGGATGTGAACTCAGGGGATGATGAGAAGAATGCATTGATGAACAAGATGGAGTTTTTTCATGAAATGCAGAATAACGCGTCATGGGAATAGGGGTGTTTGTTAACCACATGCCAGAGATGACAGAAGGCTGTGATCATGATGATTAAGATAAGGAGCTGTTATGCGAAATATTCTTACATTTGTTTTGGCCGGCGGCAAGGGGGAGAGGCTGAACCCTCTGACCAAAGACCGGGCCAAGCCGGCGGTTCCGTTTGGGGGAATTTACCGGATTATTGACGTGACGTTAAGCAATTGCATCAATTCAGGATTGCGGCGTATTTTTGTTTTAACCCAGTACAAGTCTTTTTCATTGCAGAAACATCTGTTCGCCGGATGGATGGATATTGTATCATCTCAGCTGGGTGAATTTATTGATCTGATCCCGGCGCAGCAAAGGGTCAGTTCCGATTGGTATTTGGGTACAGCCGATGCGATTTATCAGAATATGTATACGGTTTCTGATCATGATCCGGAACATATTCTCATTCTCGCCGGAGATCATGTGTATAAAATGAATTATCAGGAGATGGTCAAGCTGCATCAGGACACGGATGCGGATGTCACGGTCTCCTGCGTTCCGATGCCAGCGGAAACATCATCTGCGTTCGGGGTCATTGAGGTGGATCCAGATTTCCGGATTACCGGTTTTCAAGAGAAGCCGAAAAATCCTAAGACTATTCCTGGTCACTCTGATCAGATTTTAGCTTCTATGGGGATCTATTTATTTAAAGTCGGCGCGCTGTGCGACGAGCTGGCGCTGGATGCCAAGAGCGCGTTGTCTCAGCATGATTTCGGCAAGAATATTATTCCGCAGATGATCAAGCATGGCCGCAAGGTGGTGGCGTATAATTTTGTGGATAGTCAGGGGCAGCCGTGTTATTGGCGGGATATCGGGACTCGGGATGCATATTACCAGGCGAATATGGATTTGGTGAAACCCAATCCTGTTTTTAATCTGCACGATCGTAAATGGCCTGTGCGGACCAATCATATGCAATATCCCCCGGTCAAAACAATGAGTTTTGTGGATGATCAGCATCATGACGTGGTGGGCGGTGTGATCAATTCTTTGGTTTCGGGGGGATGTGTTTTGGAAGGCGCCCGGGTTGAGGGATCAGTGCTATCTCCGAATATACGCGTCGGACGCGGTGCAGATATTCGGAATTCCGTGATTATGAACAATGTGGTGATCGGGGAGGCGGCCTGTATTCAGAATGCGATTATTGATAAAGAGGTGGTGGTCCCGCCGAAAATGCAGATTGGTTATGATTTGGCGCTTGACCGTAAACGGTTTGATGTGACCGCGTCCGGGATCGTGATCGTCGGCAAGAAAGAGGCGGTGAAGTAGCCGTGCATTGCAGGAGGCGGGTCGGTTTTGAAAGGGAATATTTTTATGCGGTTTATAAGTTCAGTAGCGTTTACGATTTTAGAATTGTTAATTGTAATCATTATTATTGGCGTTTTAATAGGAATAGCTTTGCCCAGGCTGTCAATGATGGTAGAGCATTCGCGTTCTTCTGAGGCAATTGCGAATTTAGCCACGATACGGAATGCTTTGGAACGTTGTCTGTTGTGGAACAATAAAGATATTAGCAATTGTGGGTATTTTCCTCCATCTATTAATCAACTTGACATAAGTGATTTAAGCAAGGCGCCCAATGCGCATTTTTCCTATAGAATTATGGGCCGCTCTCAAACCCCAGATCCTTTAACAGGGGAGTTGATCATTACATATGTTATTCGTGCGGAACGCAATACCCGAGATGGTGGGAAGACTTCGGATTATATTGATTTGAGGGTATCAGAATGGATGGATACAATTAGCATTACAGGTGGCGGGACATTTGCTAATCTTAGGTTTTAATTAAGCCAGCGACAGAATTGCATCAATTTTATATTGAACGTAGCGCTCTCGCTGGCGTAATAGCTTTACCTATTCAGAATTTCCTTGAATTTCTTTGTTAATTTTGGAACGACCTCAAAAACATCACCCACAATTCCGAATGTGGCGACGCTGAAGATCGGGGCATCTTTATCTTTGTTGATTGCGATGATGATATCGGCTGATTGCATCCCAACCAGGTGCTGAATCTGCCCGGAAATCCCGCACGCGATATAAATTTTTGGGCATACGGTTTTTCCGGTTTGTCCGACCTGGTGAGAATACGGCATCCATCCGGCATCCACTGCAGCGCGTGACGATCCAACGGAGCCTCCCAAGACCTTGGCCAATTCTTCCAGGATGACAAAATTTTCCGGTCCTTTCATGCCGCGCCCTCCGGATACGATAAAGTCCGCTTCAGCGATATTGATGGTTGTGCCGATTTCTTCAACAATATCTAAGAGTTTTGTCCGTGAGGTTAAGAGAGAGGGGGCAACGGTCTCTTCAATGATCTTTCCTTTGCGGGAGGTATCGATTTCAGCCTCTTTGAAAACTTTATGACGGACTGTTGCCATCTGTGGCCGGTGATTTTTGCTTAAGATGGTGGCCATAATATTTCCGCCGAAAGCAGGCCGGGTCTGCATCAAAAATCCTTCTTTGGGATCGATGTCGAGTCCGGTGCAATCTGCCGTCAGCCCTGTGTGGAGTTTGACGGCCACGCGGGACACCAAAGACCGCCCGATGACTGTTGCGCCACACAGAAAAATAGCGGGGCGGTATTTGCGAATAATTTGGACGAGGACTTTATTGTACGGTTCATCCAGAAAATGTTCCAGTTTCGGGTCATCCACAACAATGACGTGATCGGCGCCGCGGCAGATCAATTCCTGCGCTTTTTCACGGATGTTATGGCCCAATAGGACGCAGGTTACATCTGTTTTGAGTTTGTCTGCGAGTTCCCGCCCTTTGCCCAAAAGCTCAAAGACCACTGGTTGGACCACGCCGCGCTTTTGCTCGCCGAAGATCCAGACCCCTTTGTATTCTTCAAGATTAGGGGTTTTGCTGGTGCTGCGTTTGAGTTCAATGGCATTAAATTTGCAGGAATCAACACATGCACCACAGAGGGTGCATTTGTCATAATTGATCACGGCTTTTTTCCCAGACATGCTCATCGCTCCAAACGGGCAGACTTTCACGCATAAGGTACATCCAGTGCATTGATCGGTCAGAATTTTAATATTCATGTTAATTCAACCTGTCCTTTAAAAAATGTACGAGTTTATTCACCGCCTCATCCGCATCGCCTTCAAAGATTTCTCCTTTGGGGCGTGGGGGAGGGGTGAAGATTTTTGATACCCATGTCGGTGATCCGGTTAATCCCAGTTGTGTTTCATCCACGTCAAGATCAATGGCCTTCCATGATGGGATCTCAATTTTTTTCGCTTTCATTTTGCCTTTGAGAGAAGGCAGACGCGGCTCATTAATCTCTTTGACAACCGTGATCAGACAGGGCAAGGATGTTTGAACGATCTCAAATCCTTCTTCTGTCATACGTTCGGCGGTCAGGATATTATTTTCGATTTTTTCGATTTTTTTGACATAGGTAACCTGAGGGATGTCCAGTTGTGTGGCGATGCCCGGCCCGACTTGAGCGGTATCTCCGTCAGAGGCTTGTTTCCCACAGAGGATGATATCGTAATCGCTGATTTTTTTTATGGCTGCAGCCAGTGTGTATCCGGTGGCCAGGGTGTCAGACCCTGCAAACGCACGGTCACTGATCAGAATCGCATCATCACATCCCAACGCGATGGTTTCTCGTAAGGCGTCTTGGGCCTGTGGTGGCCCCATCGTAATGACCGTGACCTTGCCACCGAATTTTTCTTTGAGGCGGACGCCTTCTTCGATCGCATAGGCATCAAACGGGTTAATGATTGATACCACACCCTCACGGATGAGGGTATTTTTCTCCGGATCGATTTTGACCTGCGTGGTATCTGGGACTTGTTTGATACAGACAATAATATTCATAATCAGCTCTTTCGTGTTTAAGGAATAATCATGAGTCACACAATAATGATCATGGGCTGTGCGTGTTGGGCACGTTTGGTTGTTGTCCTCGGACACGCGTTATGGGTGACCAATGGTCCCCGAAAAACATTTTTATTTTTTCTTCAGGTCTTTGATCAGGTTCAAGGCAATGATGCTGCGTTGGATTTGATTTGTCCCCTCATAAATTTGTGTGATTTTTGCGTCACGCATATATTTTTCTGCCGGATATTCTTTGATGTAACCGTATCCACCGAAGATCTGCACCGCATCGGTGGTGACCCGCATGGCCACATCTGATGCGAACATCTTGGCCATGGATGATTGCATCGTGATATCTTTAGCGCCGGCATCGATTTGGCGGGCAGTCGCATAAATCAATGCGCGTGCCGCTTCGATTTGCGTGGCCATGTCAGCCAGCATG
>CAZBHY010000113.1:0-5380 GCA_964491705.1 uncultured Planctomycetales bacterium | reverse complement strand
CGTTTCAACGCCTCATCAATTTTCTGTAACAATTCCCGGTCATTGGATGCCAAGTTCAAACAAAACTCCCGATCATACATATCGGATGCTGCATCCGCCATATGCATGCCATGCCCAACAGATGAATCCGGAGCACCGGTCCCATTGATCGAATCGTGGATATCCATATTCTTAATATCTCGAAGGACCTGCTCTTTCAAATTGCAAAGTTCTTTCTTGTACTGTTCGATCTTCTTCTGGTCCAATTGATTCTCCGGCATAATGCTTGCCCTCCTGAACAATAATCAGTTTACAAAATTTAGACGCTGTGTTTTTCCAATGCGGAAACCACCTCTGCGCACCGCGCGCATAACGACGGATAACGTGTATCTTGCCCCAACGGACGATAATTCCAACATCGCTGACATTTCTCGCCATCTGCTCTGACAATGTCAACAGCCGTCTGTGCGAACATTTCTCCAATCGCCCCATCAACCGTTTTGACGTCATCGACTTCAACTTGAGATACAATAAAAACGGCCGGGAGATCTGCTAAACGCTTGCGCAGATAACTCACATCACGCTCACTGCTTGACCGGAAAACCACCTTGGCTTCCAATGAACTGCCGATTTCACCGGCAGCCCGTTTATTTTCCAAAGCACGCGTCACATGAGGCCGCAACGCCACCAAAAGCTCAAAATCAGAAATAATCTGTTCATTCATCCACTGCTGAGGCGTCTCCAGCCACGGCAAAAGATGAACACTGGCCACATTCTGCATGGCGCGATCTTTTGGCATGGATGAAAAAATTTCATCTGCTGTAAAAACCAAAATCGGCGCTAACAACCGCATGACATGGTTTAAAATATGAAAAAGAACGGTCTGTGCCGCACGCCTTTCAGGCGCTTGAGTGGGAGAAGTATACAAACGATCTTTTAAAATGTCAAGGTAAAAACTCGACAGATCTTCATTGCAAAACGCATAAATTCCCTTATAAACACGCGAAAATTCATAAGAATTATAAGCATCAATGGTCTCCTTGGCCATCTTCGCAAGACGCGCCAATGCCCATTGGTCTAATGTCGATAAATGCTCATAGGCAATACCATCATGATCCGGGTCAAAGCCCGCCAAATTGCCTAAAAGATACCGAATCGTATTACGGATCTTGCGATACGCATCAATATCACGATCGACAATCTCTTTGGATAAACGGATGTCTTCACTATAATTACTGGCCACCACCCATAAACGAAGAATGTCCGCTCCATAAATTTTTGTAATTTCATCTGGCCCGATCACATTGCCCAATGATTTCGACATCTTGCGCCCTTGTCCATCCACCACAAAACCGTGTGTTAACACTGCCTTAAAAGGCGCCCGGCCATCAAGGGCCACAGAAGGAATCAACGAAGACTGAAACCACCCCCGATGTTGATCCGAGCCTTCCAAATAGAGATCAACCGGCAATTGCTGATTCATCATTGGGCCTATGACGGCACGATGGCTGACCCCTGAATCAAACCAAACATCCAAAATATCGTATGTCTTCTCAAATGTACTGCATCCCGTTTCCGGACAGACAAATCCATCTGGAATAAAATCAACCACGTCCCGTTCAAACCACACATCCGTTCCATACTGCCGTGCCATCTCGGCAAAACGATCAACTACAGCAGGATAAAGACGATGCTCGCCATCACTGCCAACACACTTTAAGGCAGGAATGGGAACTCCCCAATGCCGTTGACGCGACAGGCACCAATCCGGACGGCCTGCGACCATGCCTAAGATCCTATCCATCCCAGCCTCTGGAATCCAATGAACCTGTTTTTTAATAACGTCCTGCACCCTCGCCCTCAGGCTATCGTGATCAATGCGCATAAACCACTGTTTGGTGGCACGGAAAATAATCGGCTGCTTACATCGCCAGCAGTGCGGATAGGAATGCTCAACCTTTTCTGATGCAAATAAAATGCCACGCTCCTTCAAATCATCAACGATCTTCGCATTGGCCTTAAATACATGCAATCCTTGAAAAGCCCCAGCCTCTTTATTAAAAACACCGCGGTCATCCACCGGCATAATAATATCCAGACCATTGGCCCGCCCAGCTTCGTAATCCTCCTGTCCGTGTCCCGGAGCAGTATGGACCAAGCCCGTGCCGTCGTCTTTGGTCACATAATCTGCCGTGATCACGCAACAATTGGTTTTCACACCAAAAGGATGCGCATACTTTAACGCTTTTAAATCCGAGCCCATCACCTCCGCAAGAATTTTGCCACGCGGCGCCCCCCCCTTGGCCAACACGCTTTGACTGAGTGATTTCTCGATAACGAGAACGTCAGAACCAATATCAACCACAACATATGTAAAATTCGGATGCACCGCAACCGCCACATTCGCCAGCAATGTCCACGGCGTAGTCGTCCAGATCAGCAATGACACCGGTTTGTCAGGAATCTGGCAACCCAGCGCAGCGGCGTTCGTAATCGAAAATTTGACAAACACCGACGGCGATGAATGATTTTCATACTCCACTTCTGCCTCAGCCAAAGCTGTTTCGCAATCACCACACCAATTCACTGGCTTCAATCCCCGATAAATATAACCCTTCTCGATTAATGCCGAAAATGATTTCAAAATCCAATACTCATAATGCGGATCCAATGTCAAATAGGGGCGATCCCATTCACCAAAAATTCCCAGACGCTGAAACTGCGCACGCTGTGTATTGACAAAGCTCATCGCATACTCATGGGCCTGTTTTCGGAAAGCACCGGAATCGACATCTGATTTTCTTTTTTTGATCTGCTTGAACAATTGATGCTCAATAGGCAGGCCATGGCAATCCCATCCCGGAACATACAACGCATCATATCCCTGCATCGTCTTCATCCGCACGATGACATCTTTCAAAATTTTATTCAGCGCATGACCGATATGGATATTGCCATTCGCATACGGCGGTCCGTCATGGACAATAAACGGCGGCTTGCCTTTCGCAGAAGACCGTATCGCACGATAGACATCCTGTTTTTCCCAATCATTCAAAATCGTCAGCTCTTTCTGAGCCAATCCGGCCTTCATAGAAAATTCGGTCCGCGGAAGATTCAATGTATGCTGATATTGATTTTTTTCTGCCATAAGACATCCTGACTTTCAGCCCTTACACACAACCGAGCGCTCCCTCGTGTGCCCAGGGCCATCATATAGTGTTTTTATGCTTTAATATATTTCCCGATAATCGGATATAAATCTTTTCTTACCTTCGCCGGAATAGCGTGCGGTGCCGTCATGATCGCATGCTCAAGCGCATTGTCAGCGCTCAACGACGTCATCCGTCCTATTTCCGGAATAGCGTTGCGAATAATCGCCTTGGCATGCGCAACATTCTGCGCCAACGTCTGAAGAACCATATCCACAGAAACGGTTTCATGCACCTGATGCCAGCAATCATAATCTGTCACTGCCGCCAGCGTCGCATAAGAAATTTCCGCTTCACGCGCCAGCTTGGCCTCTGTCGCGTTGGTCATGCCAATCACATCAAAACCGCACGAACGATAAAGTTGGGATTCTGCTCTCGTCGAAAACTGCGGCCCTTCCATATTCAAATACGTTCCTTTTTCATGCACCGTTATCCCCAGCGATTTGGCGCTGGCCGCTAATGCCGCGCGAATTTCCCACGCAGTGGGTTCCGCAAACGCCACATGCGCCACAATGCCGTCTGTGAAAAATGTATTTGCTCTCTTGTGCGTCCGATCCACAAACTGATCTGGAAGAACAAAATCCGAAGGACGGATCTCCTCCTTCAAACTCCCGCATGCAGATAGAGAGACAATCGCCTGGACGCCCAGCATTTTCATTCCGAAAATATTCGCTCGGTAGTTGATCTCACTGGGCGACAGATGATGGTCCCGGCCATGCCGCGGAAGAAATACGACCTCAACCCCATCCAGCATTCCTGTCACAAAATCACATGACGGCTTTCCGAAAGGCGTTGCCACAGTGCGCTGATCCGCCACCTCAAACCCTTCCATCTGATAAAGCCCGCTGCCTCCAATAATACCGACCTTGGCCATACTCGCCCCCTCAATACTATCTGCGCGACCGCGCCAGTGCCTTACTGCGCTTTTCGGCCGCTTTCAACGCATTGTGAAAAATCTTTTCGATCTTGGCCTGCTGAAAAACCTTAAGAGCCGCCTCAGTGGTGCCGCCTTTGGACGTCACCCTTTTACGCAACACTGCAACATCATCGGGTGAAGCCAGCAATTGACACACACTGCCTGATAATGTTTGATAAACCAGTGTCTGCGCCAAACAATCCGAAAACCCCAATGCCTTGGCCGCTTTGATCATACACTCGGCGAACAAAAACACATACGCCGGACCGCTACCAGAAACAGCCGTTAAGGCATCCATCATGTCCTCATTGATCACCACAGTTTTTCCCACCGATTGAAAAATTCGACATGCGCACTCTGTATCCTTACGCCGCGCATCATGCCCCGGCGCAACGCCTGTAATCCCCTCACCGACTTGAGCCGGCATGTTGGGCATCACCCGCACAACTTTAACGCCATGCAAAAGGGCCTGTTCCAAATACTGAGTTGTGATCCCTGCCGCAACAGAAATGATCAAAGCATCCTTGCGTAAAACACCCTGGATCATCTGTAGTGACGCATCGATATCCTGCGGCTTGACCGCCAGTATGACCACATCACACGTTTGCGCAATCTCACGGATATCACGCAGTCCAACACGGTATTTGCGCTTCAAAAAAGCCGCTCGCTGACGATCTTTTTCACAAACATAGGTTTTATAGGATTGACATATTCCGGCAATAATTGCCCCTCCCATATTCCCGCCACCGATCACTCCAATTGTTTTCATCATGGCTCCTCTATTTTTTACGAAAAAAGCGCTGATCCAATCCGCACCATATTGGCCCCACACCGGATGGCAATCTGATAATCGTGAGACATGCCCATCGACAAATACGTCATAGAGACTCTCGGGTGCCCTGAAAATTTCTGTTTGATCTGATCAAAAAGATCTCTGGTCTGCATAAAACATCGCTCGATCATCTGGGAATCATCGATCAATGCACCAATCGTCATCAAACCTGCCACGCGAATATGCGTGTAATCCTTGATCGATTCAATCGCGCTGATCGCATCGGCAGGATCAAATCCAAACTTCTGTTCTTCATAAGACGAATTCACCTGAACCAAAATCTCCATCGTCTTATTTGCAGCCGCAGCGTGTCGATCGATCTGCTCAGCAATTTTTACAGAATCAACAGACTGGATCATATCAAATATCCTAACAGCCTCTTTAACCTTATTGGTCTGCAAATGACAAATCATATGTCGTTTGAAATCAAGCAGTTTTTACTGT
>CAZBHY010000112.1:302-5388 GCA_964491705.1 uncultured Planctomycetales bacterium | reverse complement strand
GCAAGAAGTATTGTCTTTGCCCAAGACAAAGATTCTTAAGATTAAGGCAAAAAAGACAAAGACGGCTAAAGAGGATACAGCTAAAGAGGATGATAAAAAGAAAAAGTAAAGAGCTGTATTTTGACTGTTGTTATGAAATGATGAAAATACGCTTTGTTATTTTGTTTTTCTTCTGTTGCATTCTTCTTATTTCCTCTGCGTATGCGCAGGAAATATCCGTTCCGTTTGTCGGTGTTGTCAACACGAACAAGGTCAATATTCGCGCAGGGCAAAGTACGAATTTTGAATCTGTGGGTGTTGCTCAAAAGGGTGATCAGGTTATTGTCGTTGAAAAGAGTTTCAATTGGTATAAAATCAAGCTTCCGGATGGGGCACAGTGTTATGTCAGCCGGAAGCTTGTTAATTTTTTGAGGGATGAGATCGGTGAAATTACCGGTAACCGTGTGAACATCCGCGCACGGGCGGCAGCCGAATCGTCTGTTGTTGGCCAGTTGAACAAATTGACCAAGGTGAAAATTCTTGAGACCACGGATGAATGGTACCGCATCGAACCCGCAGAAGGGATGTATGGCTGGATTGCAGTTGATTTTATTGATGTCCAATCTGATGCAGTGCCTCCGCCCAAGGTGATTGAACTTCCTTCAAAAAATATTTATGTTCAGCAGCGTCAAGAGCAGGAACGCCTGCGCGCACAAGAAGAACAGCAACGCCAGGAGCAGGAACGCCGTAAAGTTTCGGCAAAAGGAAAACTGGTGATGGTTCCTGGGGATGGCCCTTCCGCGGATATTCGCCATCAGATTGTGACGGATGATGGTCAGGTATTCTATCTCATGGGATACCGGAGCATTTTGGATGGTTTTTTGAATCAACATGTATATGTTGACGGTATTCTGCAAGAACAGTCTTCAGCCGATCTCCCAGTGCTTCTTGTAACAAAAATCGCCCTGATTTTATGATATGCCAGAACAAGGATGTTGTCATCATCATGTTTGAAACGATTTCCATTATCATGATTTTGTTGTTTTCCGTGATTGCCCATGAATGTGCTCATGGCCTCGTTGCCCTGCGGTGTGGTGACCCGACGGCTAAGGATGCCGGACGTTTGACGTGGAATCCGTTGAGCCATATTGATCTATTCGGAACGATTGTTTTGCCTGTTGTCTTGCGTATGTTAGGATTTTTTCCGATTGGTTGGGCCAAGCCTGTGCCGGTTGATTTTAACCGGTTGAGGAGCCCTAAGCGTGATATGCTGTGGGTTGGTTTGGCTGGCCCGGCGACCAATGTGGTCTTGGTGGCATTCGCATTCTTGATTTTTCAAGTCGCAGGAGGGGTCAGTGTGGTTCGGCAGTTTACGACCATGGTGGTGGTGGTGAATTTATTTTTGGCATTTTTTAATCTCATTCCTATTCCGCCATTGGATGGTTCCCGTTTGGTATTTAGTCTATTGCCGAATTCTCTGGCGTATCAGTATGCAAAAGTAGAACGCTTTGGTATTATAGTCGTGCTGGTTCTTTTGAATTTTGGTTTATTCGACGTGATTGCAAAGTTGGTGGGGATGGCCTTAAGATTGTTAGGGATGACCTCGTATCTTTAGAAAGGAAATATTATGAGAATACGTCCGGTATCGGTTGAGTTGAAGCGGGATGCGGAGAAGTATGATATCGTGATCGGTCATCGTCATTTGAAAGATCTTGGCAGCCAACTCGCCGCGTTGAAGATCGGAACGACTGCGGTGGTGATTACGAATCCGGCTATCCGGCATCATCATGAAGGCCAGTTGGCGTCTGGGCTGAGAGATCATGGATTTGAATTGGATGTGATTGAGGTGCCCAGCGGGGAGACCAGTAAGTCCGCCGAAGTTGCCTTTGATTTAATCCGTCAGATTGCGCAACGGCATTCCGCCAAAGACGTTTTTTTGATCGCTTTGGGCGGTGGTGTAGTCGGAGATCTTGTGGGGTTTGTGGCAGCCTCTTATAAGCGGGGCATTCCGTATGTTCAGGTCCCGACGACGTTCCTTGCGCAGATTGATTCGGCGATCGGGGGCAAGGTCGCGATCGATCTTCCTTTTGGAAAAAATTTAGTCGGCGCTTTTTATCATCCGCGGCTGGTGTTTACCGATACGGCTGTTCTGTCGACGTTAGATCGCCGTCAGGTTCAGGCTGGTTTGGCTGAAGCGATCAAATATGGTGTGATTTGTGATAAAAATTTTTTCCGGATGATCGAGGAGAGGCTTACAGAAATTCTGAAATTAGAGGAGACACTGCTCACCGAGGTCGTGTATCAGTGCAGCCGCATTAAGGCGAGTCTGGTGTCCCGTGATGAAAAAGAATCCCGAGGATTGCGTACGATTTTAAATTTTGGCCATACCGTCGGTCATGCGATTGAAGCCGCGGCAGGATATGATCGGTATAATCATGGCGAATCGATTGCCTTGGGGATGAGGATTGCGGCAAAGATTTCGTTCAAGCAGGGATTGGTTGGTCCGGAGTCTGTTGAGCGGTTGGATCGCATTTTGCAGTCGGCTGGTTTGCCCAATGCGATTGAAGGGATTTCCGTAGAAAAAATATTAAGCTGCATGCGGTATGATAAAAAATTTAAATCCGGGAAAACCAGATTTGTGCTCATGACGGGCATTGGAACGGTCAAGGTCGTTGATGGGGTTCCACAGGAGCACATTCAAGGCGCTGTTCAAGAATGCCTTCGCATTGACGGTTGTCCAGGGTCATGTTGTGCACAGGGCTTATTGTGAAGTCTGTAATACTTTTCTATTTCCGTTTGGTGTGGTCAGCGTCACGGTATTTCGTGAGATTTCTTCAATAATACAATCATTCACAGTATCGCCGGTTTCATAAATGGCACCGTTGATCAGGGCGAGATTTTCTTGTTCCATGATCATAATGCCTTGAAGGATGATCTCTGTTTTTTTTACGGGTTGTTTGGCAGCCGGTGAGGGCAAGGCGGGTTGTAAGGCCTTGGTCAGCAGCGATTTTTTTTGCATGAGAAAGCCTCTGACCTTCGGAAACACGCTGACTGTGGTGAACCCCATCGCCACAATGATAAGAAGAAAGAGAAGAAAAATAAAAAATTTTGATCGGGTTTTTTTGTTTTTTTCTGGAGTGTCGGCGTCAGGCGTTGCCGGATCATAGCCAGGTGTTGCGCTGGATGGAGGATTAAATGGGTTGTGCGGATGGATGGGGGCAGCGCGATGAGACGAGATAGGATTGTCATCTGGCATGTTTTTTTGTGTTTTTTTTAAAGCGTCGTGGATTGTGCTCATAATCACCAGTTCCTGGTTAATGTTTTACATGAATTCTTTGGCTGCGTTAGCGATCATATGTTCATCGATGGTTTGTGTTTCTTTGACAAATCCATTGAGCAACGCCCGATCACAGATCATGTTGATTAAACGCGGCGTTCCTTGGGAAAAATAGTGAATCGCGTCAAAAGCCTTTTCGGTAAAATGAACAGGCAGATTGTCGTTGGGGTTGGCACGTGCGATGCGTAAGCGGTGTTCAATATAGCGCTGTGTTTCGTGCTTTTGCAGCGGTAAGATGTGGTAACGCACGGAAATGCGCTGGTTGAGCTGCCTGAGGGAGTCTAGGCGCAAGTGGTCCAACAGTTCGGGTTGGCCGACCAAAATGATTTGCAGTAATTTATTTTTTTGTGTTTCCAGGTTGGATAGGAGCCGGATTTGCTCGAGATGCCGTGGTTTGAGGTTTTGTGCTTCATCAATGATCACCACGACGTTGTTCCCTTGGGCGGCCTGTTCTAATAAATAGGCATTGAGCGTCTGGATGAGATCCAGTTTGTTTTTTGAACCTTCTTTGATGCCCAGGTCCGAGACAATAAGCCGGAGCAATTGGGTTTCCGAAAAATAAGGGTTGAAGATCATGGCTGTCTTGATATTTGGATCCAATTGATTGATCAGCGCGCGGCAGAGGGTTGTTTTCCCTGTTCCGATCTCTCCCGTAATGATTAAGATCCCTTTACGTTGTTGAATACCGAAAATCAGGTGCGAGAAGGCTTCTTCATGGTGCGTGCTGGGAAAAAAGAAGTCAGGATCTGAGGTGACGTTAAAAGGATTTTCTTTAAATCCGAAAAAAGATTTATACATAGGCCAAATTATAGCATGAAAAGTTTTCGGGAATAGTTTTTTTTGGGAGAATTGTGTCTAAAAAAGTCATTGCGGGGTGTTGAGAATGTGTTATAATTTCGGAGTCGTTCAAATATGTCAAAGAGGGAGGCGTTCTTGAAGGAACAGCGACGGTTTCGACGAATACTTTTTCGTGAAGCTTTGGGTTTTGGAACGGGCAGTTCTGATGAATTGAACGGGACAACGGCGTATGATTTGAGTTCTGGCGGCGTGCGTATCCGTTCGGAACAGTTTATGTCGTTGGGTACGCCGATCCGCCTGCGCTTACAATTAGCTGAAAATGAAGTGGTTGATATGACAGGCAAAGTCGTTTGGGTTCAAAAAGAGCCTTTTGGGGAATATTATCAATTGGGCGTTGAATTTGAAGAAAATGTTCAAAACATGTTTAGGCGTAGGTCGATTGAAGATTATATTGAAGATGGATCGTGAATAGTTTAATAAGAAAGGGATAGGGGACATCATATGGCACCTGAATTAAGTGATGAGTTGAAAAAATGTGCGTTTTGTAAGAAAAATGCAAAGAAAGCCAAGCGTTTTTACCGGAATGGGCGGTATTATTGCAATATGAATTGTTGGACAAAGTCACAAGAAAAGGCCGCGGCTGATTCTTAAGATCTACGGCAACATGAATGGCAAGGACGGTATGGTATGAAAGATCAAGAAGATTCGCTTCAAGATCGCAGAAAACATCCACGGGTGAAAGGCAGCATTCCGATTAAGATTTGCGGAGAGGAATTTGAGGCTGTTACCGAAATCCGTAATTTAAGCCGTTCGGGGGCATTCTGCCGGATTAATCAGGCGATTGATCCGATGACCAAGCTGAAAATTCAGCTGTTGTTGTCGTATAAGAAGAATGGTAAGGCGATCACGAAAAAAGTTTCCTGCGAGGGCGTTGTCGTACGCGCCGAAAAAATTCCGGGAGAAGAATGGTAT
>CAZBHY010000112.1:0-292 GCA_964491705.1 uncultured Planctomycetales bacterium | reverse complement strand
GACAGCGGTTTATTTCAATGACATCACGGAAAAAGACGCTGTGGCGATTGCGGATTATGTCCATTGCGTGATGGATAAAGAGGAAAAGTCAGAGGGGTAATCTATGGAAAATATTTTATCGTTAAATGTTTTTCAGCAGCTTTTTATTTTGGCTGTTTATTTATGGATGTTTATTGGTTTTCCTGTTCTGCTTTTAGGGAAGCTGAATTATATTGCGAGTCTTTTGGAGGCGCAGGTCTACCAAGATGAAGACGATGATGACCATCTTGATGCCGTGGAATAAATAGGATGC
>CAZBHY010000111.1:0-5401 GCA_964491705.1 uncultured Planctomycetales bacterium | reverse complement strand
GGATCTGTCGTATCGTTATAAATATCAACAGTCGATGGATTTGGCGTCGGTGATGGCCAGAAATTATACGCGCAGTATTTCCAACCGGGGGATCAAGCAGTCTGGATTTTTTGTCTTGCGCAACACCTTGATCCCTTCAGTTTTGGTGGAGGTGGGTTTTTTGTCGAATAGCCGGGAGGCTCAGCGCTTGAAGGCATCATCAGCACGGGATGAGATCGCCCAGTCGATCGCCGCCGGCATTAAGGATTACATCAAAAAATTTTAAAAAACGGGACAAGGATGGCCGGTGAGCAATGCCGTGGCCATTGCTATGACAAGGAGATATGGTGGGGAAATACATGAATGATGCGATGCGCCCGATCGGAGTTTTTGATTCCGGGTTGGGCGGGCTGACAGTGATGAAGGCCGTGATGAAGATGCTGCCCAATGAGGACATCATTTATTTCGGGGATACGGCCCGTGTTCCGTACGGAACAAAGTCTCCGGAGGCGATTAAAAAATTTTCCAGACAAAACGCGGAAATCTTAATCAGCCGCGGGGTTAAGGCCGTGGTGGTGGCCTGTAACTCGTCATCGAGTTATGCCTTGGATCTTTTGCAACAGGAATGCGCGGTTCCGGTGATCGGTGTGATTGATCCCGGCGTGCGCAAGGCGCTTCAGGTCACGCGCAATAATCGCATCGGCGTGATCGCGACCCAGGCAACCGTCAACAGCCACGCGTATGCGCAACGGATGAAAAGGGAGCGGCCTGATGCGTATGTCATTGAAAAGGCCTGCCCGTTGTTTGTTCCGTTGGTAGAAGAGGGATGGTTTGCGCATTCCGTCACCGAACAGGTTGCGGAAGAATATTTGGCTGCGGTGAAAAAAACCAAGGTTGACTGTTTGATTTTGGGATGCACGCATTATCCGCTTTTGAAAAGCGTTTTACGTAAGGTTCTGGGTAAGGCAATCCGTCTGATTGATTCTGCGGATGAGGTGGCCAGGGACTTAAAAGATCTGTTAGAGCAAAAGAATTTATTATGTATGCAGTCGGGCAAAGATACCCGGCATCAATTTTTTGTCAGCGATGAGCCTGGGCATTTTCAAAAATTAGCAAAACGGTTCTTGGGTCGGGATATCCCGGTGGTTGAAAAATTGTTTTAATGAGGGCAGAGACCCTGATTTTTCAAGGGAGAAATAGGCGTTATGAAAAGTATATATGGAAGAATAAAGAGGAATGGAAGAAGTCGGGCCTGTTCTCATTTATTGATGTTTTTTTTCATGTGTTCATGTGCTCATATGTTTATGCCTGCCGAATCATTGGCCAATAACATTTCTATCACCAATGTCTCGTTGGAAGACCGGGACTCAGCAGCGAATACCGCGGTGGTGGAGTTTGATATCAGCTGGGATAATTCCTGGAAGGTCAATGACGAACCAGGCAATCATGACGCGGTGTGGGTATTTTTGAAGGTGTGCAAAGGAGGCGTGTGTTCGCCTCTGGCGAATACGGCCTGGGTGCATGGGATGCTTAAGACTGCGGGCATCGATCCTGCAGATACGGATTCCGGGAGCAACAGCGACCTTCAGATTGAGATTCCAGCGGATAAGGTGGGGGCGTTTCTTTCACGCAAGGCCACAGGCACAGGGACGATGAGTTCGAGTAATGTGCGCCTGCGGCTGGATTATAACGCGGCGCCGTTGAGTGCCGGGGATACGGATGTGATCCAGGTGAGGGTTTCAGGGATTGAGATGGTGTATGTATCAGAAGGCTCATTTTATGCGGGGGATACAACAAGCCCCTATACTCTTAAACAGGGCAGCGCGGATACTGATCCCTGGTTGATTGACAGTGAAGATGAAATTGAGGTCGAAGATGTTGTATCTAACGGATATTATTATCCTGGCGGCGGAGATGTCGAAGGGGCTGAATTTACTATTCGAGAGCATTTTCCCAAAGGGTATAATGCGTTTTATTTGATGAAATACGAGATGACTCAGGGGCAATACCGGGATTTTTTAAATACGTTAACGCAGGCCCAGCAAAATACGCGAACAGAGGCAGTCTTAACCAATGAAGATGACGCCAATACCTATGTGATGGTGTCTGAAGATCAGGCGTCTGTGTCTTATCGTCAGACCATCAAGGCCGGCAGTAATCCGGCGGATGGCATGCCTTATACCTTTGGGTGTGATTTAAATGATAATGATGTCTTGGATGAATTTAATGATGGCCAATGGATCGCGATGAACTATTTATCATGGATGGATCTGGTGGCGTATGCGGATTGGTCAGGCCTTCGGCCTATGACAGAGTTGGAGTTTGAGAAGGCCGCGCGCGGGCCATTAACTCCTGTGGCTGGTGAGTATGCATGGGGAAGTGTGGGGGTGACACGGACAAGTGATCCGATTCTTAGCGCCGGACAGAATAATGAAACGGCGAGCAACAGCGGTTCTGGTCTGGCGAACTATGATACTTCCGGAATCATTTTAGGCCCACTGCGGGTGGGATTTGCGGCTACATCAGCGAGTAGTCGTGAGGATGCGGCTGCAGGATATTATGGGGCAATGAATTTAAGTGATAATGTTTGGGAACAAGTCGTCACTATTGGAAACAGTGCCGGCCGGGCATTTACAGGGACTCATGGAGACGGCATATTAACAACAACCTCGAGTTATGAAGGTAACGCGACTAATACAGATTGGCCTGGGATTGATGCTACGCCTGCGCGGGGTGTTACTGGGGCAACAGGTGGCGGCATAAAAGGCGGGAATTGGGGAGGCGCTGCCTTCATGCAGCTTTCTGAGCGCGAGAACGCATATGATGGATCGGGTTCTCGATCCGAATTGGCCGCTGGCCGCCTGGCGCGCACGGCAGGTTTTTGGTGCGGGAGTAATTTTGATCTGGCACATAATTCGAGTCGCGGGGTGGCGCCATTCAATACAACGATTACCTACGGCACGGTGAGCACCAATTTGACCGGCACTGATAAATGCTGGATCACGCAGAATCTGGGCGCGTCGCAGCAGGCAACCGCAGCCACGGATAACACGGCAGCTTCCGCAGGGTGGTACTGGCAGTTTAACCGTAAGCAGGGTTACAGTCATGACGGCACAACATTAACCCCGGCCTGGACGATTACCGCAATTAATGAATCCAGCAATTGGATTCCAGCCAATGACCCGTGCACCATTGAGTTTGGGCCGGGTTGGCGCCTGCCAACCTCTACGGAGTGGACCAATGCTGACAGCAATGGCAGCTGGGGAGATTATGATGACGCCTATGCCTCTGTGTTAAAGATCCATGCTGCCGGCTACCTCGGCGACAGTGATGGTTCGCTGGGCGGCAGGGGCAGCTACGGCTACTACTGGTGCAGTACCCAGTTCAATAGTACCAACGGGTACAACCTGGACATCAGCGGCGTCGACTGCAGCGTGTTCAATGACGATAAGGCCTATGGCTTTAGTGGTCGGTGTTTAAAAGATTGATGATTTGATTATTTAGGCGCAGCCGCTTCCGCGGCTGCGCCTAAAAATTTTTATAATGAATAATAGAGTTGGCAGGAATAAGCCGGAGTGATCGGGGCTACGGTTCCGGTCAGTGTGCGGTTCATAGTCTGGTCACCCGCTTTTGAAAACATTTCATCTTTCAAAAGTAAAACACGATGAATGCCTACTCGGAGCAATTGCGGGTATTCGCATATTTCAGGGTGATTAAACGGTTGGCGCTGCCGGCTACCTCGACAACAGTGATGGTTCGCTGAACAACAGGGGCAGCAACGGCAACTACTGGTGCAGTACCCAGAACAATAGTACCAACGGGTACAACCTGAACATCAACGACGACGACTGCAACGTGAACAATAACAATAAGGCCTATGGCTTTAGTGGTCGGTGTTTTTAAAAGAGACTGTGAAGCCTGCCAACTCTTTTTATGAGAAAGCTTATTAAGCCATGGCTTTATACAGTGATTTGCCGGTTTTTAAGAAAGTGTATGATCTGCTGCTTGCCGTTTATAAAATGACAAGCGGACTGTCGCGTGAATACAAATATACGATCGGCGAAAAGCTCAAAAATGAAGTTCTGGAGTTATTGCTTGGTATATACCGTGCCAACCTGAGCTGGGAGAAAGAGATCGATATCGATCAGTGCCGTGAAAGCGCTGAAACGGTGCGTTTAATGATCAGGGTATTATGCGATCTGAAACAGATCAATATGAAAAAGATGATTTCGCTTAACGCGCTGATTGAGAATATCAGCAAACAGCTCAGCGGTTGGAGAAAGTCTGCAGGCAAAGGCGCGCCCGAGCATAAAAAAGGGGCGGCTTAAAATGCCGGATACTGCATTGCTTGAAGATCTGTTTTATGCCTACTACACCGCGCGGCAGAATAAAAGAAACACGATCAATCAACTAAAGTTTGAATTAAATTTTGAACATGAGATTTTTAAACTTCATGATGAAATTAAAGCTCGCACCTACCGACCAAAACGCGAGATCGCATTTATTATTAACAGACCGGTCAAACGCGAAATATTTGCCGCGGACTTCCGAGATAGAGTGGTCCATCACCTATTGTTCGGATATATCAGTCCAATTATAGAAAAATATCTTATTTATGACTGCTGCTCGTGCCGCCGGGGAAAAGGGACAAGCGCCGGCATTCAACGGGCAGGCAGGTTTCTGCGGGCTTGTTCTGACAATCACACTAAAGAGTGTTTTATTATGAAAATGGACATTTCCGGGTATTTTATGAGCATTAATAGAGAATGGCTTTACCATAAAGTAAACGGATTATTGATGAAAGAGTATCAAAAATGTGCTTTAGTGGAAAAGGTTGTTTCGTTTGATCCGGATATGGTTGATTTTTTGATCCAGAGGACGTTATTCCGCAATCCGGCGGATAATTGCCTTATTAAGGGATCACGTTCCAACTGGATTGGACTGCCCGTCAATAAAAGTTTGTTTTATGCTTCAGAGGGGTGCGGTTTGCCAATAGGCAATCTAACCAGCCAGCTGTTCGGGAATGTCTATCTGAATGATTTTGACCATTGGATGAAGAAAAGAATGGGTTTCCATTATTACGGCCGTTATGTGGATGATTTTTATGTCATGTGCCGGGATAAAGAGCGTCTTTTAAACGCATTACCGGAGATAGTGAATTATCTAAAAGAAAAAGAGGCGTTGGCCCTGCACCCGGATAAGACAAAGATCAAAAATGGGAGTGATGGTTTTTTATTTCTAGGAGTAGTCATTAAGCCTTACCGCCGGTATATTTCAAGCCGTACCAAAGGAAATTTTTATCAGAAAATTCAATATTGGAATGATTTTTTTGCTGGGGAGGAGGCGGACTTGAAGGAAGAAGATCGGCGACAGTTTTTGTCCAGCATGAATTCCTATTTAGGTATTATGCGCCATTATCATA
>CAZBHY010000110.1:0-5520 GCA_964491705.1 uncultured Planctomycetales bacterium | reverse complement strand
GTGCGCCGCGCCCGAGGAATGTTTTTATTGCAATCACTGCACCTGTTCGAATATGAGCCGCAGCACACACAAACAAAATACGCTGTTTCTCATCCTCATCAGCATATCCATCATGGCGTTGGCCTTATCCCTGTGGGATTCCATCCAACACACCCGGCCGTCCGCGCAAACAATCCATGCATCCGCCAACACCTATGATGATACCAGCGCCATTAAAAAAAAGCTGGCCGATGCCGGTGTTGTTCCCTTCCCGGCAAAATATTGGAGGCCTGTGTATGACAAATAAATATATTGAATGCGAACTTTGCCCCCGACGCTGTCGCCTGAGCAGCGGCCAGCGCGGCAATTGCCGGGTCAGAATTAATCTCGACGGCACATTACAAACGCTGGTCTATGCGAATCCCTGCGCCGTCCATATCGATCCGATCGAAAAAAAACCCTTATACCATGTTCTGCCAGGCAGCGCATCATTTTCTGTGGCAACCGCTGGGTGCAATCTCCACTGCAAATATTGTCAGAATTGGCAGATCTCTCAAAATCCCCCGGAAAATCTGACCAACGATTCCCTGTCTCCTCAGCAGATTGTTGATGAAGCCGTCACGGCCCAATGTCGGTCTATTGCGTATACGTACTCGGACCCTGTTATTTTTTATGAATACGTCTATGATACCAGCCGTCTGGCCAAGACGGCAGGACTGCTAAATATCCTGGTCACGGCGGCTTATATCAATCAAAAGCCGCTCATCGATCTCTGCCCATACATCCACGCGGCCAATGTTGATCTCAAAGGGATCACCGACGAATTTTATCAAAAAATGAGCCGGGCTACCCTGTGCCCCGTACAAGACGCCATCCTGACACTGAAAAAAAAGAATGTCTGGGTCGAGTTAACCAATCTGATTGTTCCCACATGGAATGATTCGGAAAAAGATTTGACAGCGCTATGCCGATGGATCAAGGAATATTGCGGTGAAGACACCCCATTGCATTTCTCAAAATTCTGGCCGATGCACCAATTAAAAAATATTCCGCCGACGCCCGCGACTACCCTGGAAAAAGCTGGACAAATCGCGAAAGCGATCGGACTGCATTATGTCTACATCGGCAATGTCCCGGGCCATAAAAGCAACAGCACGGTCTGCCCCGGATGCGGCGCGATGCTCATTGAACGCGTCGGATACCAGGTCTTGCAGAACACGATCACCCACGGACAATGTGCGTCATGCAAAAAAACGATTCCAGGAATTTGGGAATAACAAGGACAATGCGTATGACACGTCGTGAATTTTTAAAAAATATCAGCCGCCTGACCGCTGGGCTCATCATGCTGCAGATGGGCAAATTTTTTTCGTTTTTCCAAAACCAACCGCCGCATGCATCCAGACGACAGCACCGCGCAAAATTTTACCGTCAAGCAGATCATCTGGCCGGGTAGCCTCATCACATCACAGAACGGGACGCCGGTCCTCGCCATAAAAAAATCAAGGCAACGCTGCTCATCATGATGCATAAAAAACATACGGCGACGATTCCAAAAATGGGAATCAAAAAAATCCCTGTGATCAAGGCGCCGACCGCCGCGCCAAAGGCATCATATGCATAGATCGTACCGCCGGACATCGCCTCTGTTGGCTGGCTGTATGACTGACGGCGTAACGCAGTGGCCAAAGGATACTGCAATCCGCCTAATGCCCCGGCAATCAACGGAAGCGATGCAAAGGTCAATGATGCCGCGCCGATCCATCGTTGCGCAAATGCTGTATCGCGAAAAATAATCAATAAAAAAGGCAACAGCATCGGGTAAACAATCACCGCCATTTGTATCCGTCGAAAAATAACAAAAACATCGCCCCCCTTTTTCCGAACAATCCCCACCGCCCATTGCGATCCAACGACCAGCCCAAGCATAAATGACGCAAGGATAAAACTAATCCAATGATACGCGATCCCATAAAGCGATTGGAATGCCAAAATCACAATAATTTCAAAAATGATTTCCGAAAATCCCGTGACTGCAACCGCCAGATCAACACCGCCATGCGGCATGCGTCGGGTTTTCCACAAACCGATGCCTGCAAGCAAGGCCGCGCAGACCAGCAATACTACCCAGAATGGCAGATCAAAAAAAACAAACGCCTTGTTTAAACCCATGTCGAAATGCGCAGCCCATATCAAAAGACTGAATAGATAGGCCCGGGGATACAGATCCCGGTTGAGCAGGCCCTGTTCGTTGGCAAGCATCGTTTCGACCTCCTGCATCCGGCGTTCATCCAACAAAAACGGCAATGTATGCTCAGTCATAAAACGATTGACCACTCCCGCCTTGGCCATCCGCGCAGACATCTGATCCAAATTTAACTGCACTGCTCCCACTGTCGGCGATGCCAAAAATGTATGCGTTTCTCCAGGAATAGAACGCACCTCGACAAAGGCCTGCCGCAATGTCGTATGAAGCGACCGCAAAAACATCCGTTCACCCTGGCTCAGATAATTTTCTGATGATGAAACCCTCAGCGAAACAATCCCACCAGGATGGAGACGCTTAGTTAATTCTAAGAAAAATTCCAGCGTATAATAACGGTTCATCCCCAACGTGTACGGATCACCGACATTGACGATAATGACATCATACATCTGCGGTGTCGTCCTGACAAAATGCCGCGCATCTGCTGAATAAACAGTCAGGCGAGGATGTTGTAAAATGTCCGCCTGATGGTTGGGCAGGTACTGTCGGGCTAAATCCAAAAGGCGCGCATCAATTTGAACAAAATCAGCCTGTATCTCAGGATATTTCATGATCTCCCTCAGCTCGCCCCCCAGACCATGACCGACCAGCAAAACATGCGCGGGCGACGGATGGGCCAATAATGGAAAATGCACATTCATTTCCGCCGAGCGCTGATCCCCGGACGTAAAACTCAATATGCCGTTTTCATAAAAACTGACGTCGCCCTCATGCGCCATGACCGTAATATTCGCGTAGGGAGAATCCTCAACCGCAAGCAGCTGTCCAAACGGCCATTGTTTTTGATGGCTTAAAAAATTCAGATTATAGAACAGATCGATACTCATCAGCAAAACGATCAGCAACATAAACGCACCCAACACAACCGATATCTTTCTCTCCTGTCTGTAGAATCCGATCAGGACAATCATCATCATGGCCGCGGTGATCCAGGCGATCATCGTCGTATGAAAAACTCTCAGCAGGAAAAAAGAAAATACCATCCCTCCTGCCGCACTGCCCAAGGCCTCAAAAAAATAGACCATTCCCGCTTCTCCCCCCTGACAGGCGGACGCATCCTGTGTGTGATCGCACAATAAAACAAAAATCACCCCAACAAAAAATCCAGCTGGCGCAGTGACGATCATCGCAGAAACAAACATCGGGATCACCCCGATCAGTTGGCCAGGAGCGACATTCAAGATCACTTTGATATATCCGATGCCGAACACAAGACAGGGAATCGCTAAGGCCACTGCAGAAAAAACGAGGGGTAAAAAAAACGAATGACAACACCGTTTTGAAAAAACCGCCGTTGCCAGAAGGCTGCCCGCCCCGACCCAAAAAAGCCAAGACGCTAACAGAACTGCATACGACAGTTCATTCCCGTAAAAAACCGTCTGAAAAGTCCGCAGGATCAACGACTGCGCGATCATGGCGCAATATCCGAGGAGAAATGCTAAGGTAAAAATTTTTTTAGAAGATAGCAGCACCGGCATAATCGTATTCTACCAAAAAAATGAAAACCCGCTGGAAAAACAACGAAAAAAAGGCCAGTGTCGAAACACTGGCCTTGCTCTTGACCTTCTCTCATGGCAACCACACCCGCTGCTAATAATTATTCAGAACCTTCATATAATTCGCACGTTCAAGGGCTTCTGGATGAGCACACTTTCCCTGGCTCATCACACCCTTCATTTGCTTGACGCTCATATATTCATGGGCCGTCATCCATGCCTGTAAATCATTCAAAATCTTTCCCACATGCCCAATGCCATTGCGTAAAAGCGTTGAACAGATCATGGCCACATCCGCCCCGGCCATCACGGCCTTGACCACATCTTCTGCCTGATGAATTCCTGTTGTTGCCGCCAAGCTGGCCTTCACATGGCCGTGAAGAATGGCGATCCAGCGCAGCGGAAGCCGCAATTCATCGGCGCTGCTCAAATGCACGGTCGGCTCCACTTCCAATGTGTCCAAATTAAAATCGGGCTGATAAAAACGATTGAAAAGAACCAAGCCATCGGCTCCCGCCTGATCCAGGCAACGTGCCATATGCGCCATGGCGCTAAAATACGGCGACAGTTTCACCGCAACCGGGATCTTGACGTTACTCTTAACTGAGCGCACGATCACTTCATAATTACTTTCCACATCATCCGGCGTGGTATCCACCTTCGCAGCCAAAAAATACACGTTCAGCTCGATGGCATCTGCTCCGGCCTTCTCGACTTTTTTTGCATAATCCACCCAACCGCCCGGGGTGTGACCGTTTAAACTCGCGATCACCGGAACAGATATCTGTGCCTTGGCCTTACGGATCAGATCCAGATATTCATCCGGTCCAAGTTTAAAAGCACTCGCCTGTGGAAAATAATCCAGGGCTTCCGCGTAACTGTCTGTGCCCTGCGTTAAACTGTTATCCAGCTCAGCCGCCTCCTGCGTCAGCTGCTCCTCAAAAATCGAATGGCAGACAATCGCACCGATGCCGGCATCTTCCAATTTTTTAAAATTCCCCACCTCTTTGGTCAACGGAGATGCTGCGGCAACCAAAGGATTTTTCAGGTCCAACCCCATATATTTCGTCGTTAAATCCATATCCCAATCCTTTCGATAAGTTTTCCTGCTGGATTATTTATTGCCCGTTAACCCCAACATCATATCAAACTGTTCTTTTAACGACGCATAGCTACGCCATTTGGTATCCACATCCTGCTGCGCTAATTTTAACAAATCTTTTGCGATGTCTGGATTGCTCTTGGTCAGCATCTTAAAACGATTCTGCTGATAAGCAAAATCCTCAAAAGAGATCTTGGGTGCCGCTGAGTCCAGCGACAACGGATTCTTTCCTTCTGCCAGCAACGACGGATTATAACGGAATAACGGCCAATGACCGCATTCGACCGCTGCCTTCTGATTATCCAGACCGGCGATCATGTTAATGCCGTGTGCAATACAATGGCTATAGGCCAAAATCAACGATGGGCCATCATAGGCATCCGCCTCCAGCAAGGCCTTGACGGTTTGGTTATCGTTGGCGCCAAAGGCAACAGCCGCGACATAAATTGATCCATAGGTCATGGCCAAACGCGCCATGTCTTTTTTCGCAACCGGCTTGCCGCTAGCAGCGAACTTGGCCACCGCCCCACGAGGAGTGGACTTGGATGCTTGGCCACCCGTGTTCGAATAGACCTCAGTATCTAGCACCAGGACATTGACATTGCGCCCTGATGCCAAGACATGATCCAGACCGCCGTATCCGATATCATACGCCCATCCATCGCCTCCAAAAATCC
>CAZBHY010000109.1:5021-5561 GCA_964491705.1 uncultured Planctomycetales bacterium | reverse complement strand
CATACCCGACCTCGATACGTACCTCACGATCATTGACCGCCACCAAAAAAAGAACGCCGTTATCCTTGCCCCGCTGGCCAATGCCCCACTGTTCAAACAGCCTGACCGCATATTGCTCAATCGAATCAGGCCGAACCGATGGGACGATGACCACGGCCAATTGCGCTGTTGTCTTGCGCTCCAATTCATGCGCAAAATTTTCCATCACCTGGATCTGCTGCGGCGACATCACCCCAACGGCATCACTGACATATCCTTGAGGACGCGCCAAAACCTGCTGCGCCAAACATGCCCCATGGCCCACTGCGAAAAAAACAGCACTGACCAAAACAACCTGTTTGAAAAAATTCTTCATAACCGGTCTACCGCCTGAGCCAGGCGCTCCAGTGTCCGGATATAATCATCAAACGCCTCACGCACATCACGCCCCGCCACCCGCTCATCATTTTTTTTCTCCTGCCAAATCGCGATCATGACATGCATATCCACACCGAACAACTCACCTGTCTTTGCCAAAATATCTGTTTTGTCCTCAGGAAC
>CAZBHY010000109.1:0-5011 GCA_964491705.1 uncultured Planctomycetales bacterium | reverse complement strand
GCTTTTAAACACAACAGACTCTTAAAAACCGGTATCAAGGAACTCAGGGACTCCCGTAACAACAATTCCACTCCGATGCGTCTCAGACCAACTTCCAGATACGCCTGGCGAATACGGATCAGCTTGCCTTTGATCTGTTGCTCACACAACAGGCGCATATGTTCGGTAGGGATCTCAATATCCTTGAGCGCATCCTGTCCATACACCACCACAGATTTCTCTTTCATGTCAAAAAATTCAATGGGAAAAGCATCCAGCGAAGAATTGATATGCTCTTGTGTCAACATTAATGGCGCTGCGATGCGGCTGCGGCGTGCCGCCGCAATCGATTTCAGGCTCTTCTGTAACGTCTCCAAAGAAATTGTTTTTAATACCACAGCCGAATTGATATCCGATCGCCGGGGAATAAAATTCTTTCCTGCGGCTGATCCATAAATAAAAATCGAAATAATATTTTCTCCATGCGCCGCAAGCATCTGCTTTAAAAACGGCGCGTACACCCGCTGAATATGTGGAGAAAGTTTAAAAAAATTCGAATGGACAGGCAGGCGCTGAATCATTGTCATGCTCCCAAAATAGGATGATTGATCTTAAAGATAGTGGCATTGTACACAAAAAGGCTGTCTTTGTTAATGATTTTTTCATTGTTCAAAGCTCGTCCCTGATCCATATCCATATAATAGTGATTCATGAAAATAACCCGTCGCATCCTCTGCCGGCAAACAAAAAGGCCATGGATTCACCATGGCCTTTACACTCTGTCTATTCACAAATCACTTATTTCATATATGATTTTGCGCTGCGCCGTTTTTTTCCTGAACGCGTTGCACCATTCCCATTCGCAGCATCCTTAACGTTATTCGCCATCATTTCCGGCATATGATAACTCATCCACGCCTTGGAAAACCGTTTAATCCAATCCTCTTGGGCCTTATCAAAACCAATATCGCATCCACATTTCTCACTCTCGATCCATAGGTGCCTGTCGATTTCCGCGCGAACTCGCTTGTCTTTTAACAGAAGATCATAATCAATATGATGGGCCATCACCACCTCCTTCATTTGATTTTATTTTATATACGATGCTACAATTTGTCAACACTGGGTTTTCTAAACTCAATGATTTCAAAATTATATAAAAGATAGCTATCATCTCACAACGGTATTTCTTCGTGCCAAGACACGATATTCACAATGAATGGAAGATATGGGATTTGACGGTTGCTATTTAACTGGGCGTTATGCTGATAATTGCGAACCTTAAAAGCATTTAAATTCACCGCACTTTGCGTATTGTCCCCGCGGGCCGCGATAGCGCCATTAAAATTCAATATATCTAAAGAACTCACCGGACCCTGGGCCTCAACAACCCCCCGTGAATCTCCCTGACCATCTGCCATAATAAAGGCCTCAATGGTCCGGTCGCGCGTACCATCGGAACCTGAAACAGAACCCAGCGGAATAATCACATCCTGCGCTGCAAATAACCCAATCTGGGGCCTCTCAGATAAAGGAATATCAGGGGCATCAAAACGGGCTTCGGGCTTAACATCCCCCATAATATAAATATCCCCCCGCGACACCACTAAAATCGGATAGGCAAATTCCCCACGAATACGAATGTCCCCTTCTGCAAAAATCAACTTGGGAAAGAAATCTGCGCCACCATTCAATGATGATAGATCAGCCAAATTAATATCCAAGACCTGATCGGATGGCGCATGGTAATACCCTTCTCCTTGCTGTGCCAACGTCTGCGCCAATGCACCATAGCGATGCGCATCCACTCCCGCGAACGTCACCGATGGTGATTGAATAATTTCACTGCCTTGTTCCCAAAGAACATCGGGATCAGCATCTCCTCTTTTGTTCCTCAGATAGAAAACATCCCCGTTGACAATCCTGATCTCTTTTTCCGGAGATGCCAAAGCCTTGTTGATATCAAAATAGACATCCCGCGAAAACATGTCAGCATTCACAACCGCGCCACTGTCCAGACGCAAATCACCCAGAGTGGACACCAAATATCGCGACGGATTCTCAACAATAACACGCGCTGTGATCGCCCGGGTAACCGGCTGTGCGCCCGGCCATCCAGCGGATGTGCCCACGGATCGGATCACTCGCGTTGTCTGCCAGGAGTTCCATTGCCCACCATCACGCACAATCACGTCATACGATCCGATCGCTTCATCTTGCATATTGCGCACCGTATCACGGAGTGGTTCACCCTCTTCTACGCGCCATTGAGGATCCCGGCGCAATTCAAAGATCGCGCGGTCAATACCAGAATCCGCTGCATAAAACGCCTGCTGAACCAGCATTCTGGATTCCGCTTCGCGCAACTGCATGGACGAGCGCATAAAACTGGCGCCAAGAATAATCGACAAAAACAAAACGATAAAAACCGTTGAGAGGATAACAAATCCCTGATTGTTGCGTTGTCTTTGAACTAAAAAAATTTTCATCATATTAATTTCTCGGATAAATGTGTGTCGCCGTGCTCACCGTGACCATGCGGCCGAAGAGGTCTTCCCGTAAGACCAAACGGATCTCCAGCACGCCGCCCTGTTCATCAATGATCGACCCAGGCCCAACATTGCGTGACAGCACAGAAAAAACCGCTGCCGGCGCACGCCGAAATTCAAGCACGGATTCCCGAATGACATACACCGCAGAAGGCACGTCTGGGTCATCTCCCAAATTAAAAGTTTTCACCTCCTGCCCATCAGGGGAAATCTCAAAGCGGTCGGATACTCTGACATCTTCCGTGATCAAATCCACAATGCGATTGGCATCCATCCACAAATCAGCACGAATGATCCTGTCCTGAACCGCCATCCAATTGGTAATAAAGACGGTGTGAAAAATCGCCAGCATGATTGCCAAAATCACCAAGACGGTCATGACCTCAATCAAAGAAAATGCTCGATTCGCCTTAAACATCCTCCAACGATTATGAGCGCCCGCCGTTTTCATCTACATCTTTCCTCCCAAGCGATCCAAACGAATCACCACCGTCACTGTTTGGCCCGCTTCCAATATCGGGACCACCCGCGAGACCGAGGAATATATCCCCGCAGGATCTGTCACTTCAATCACATGCTGCCTGGCGGCAAAATTATAATATTTTCTCTGAGGATCACGGTCGAGCAACCCCGGCGGAGGCCATGTCTCGGCCACATTATCAAATATCGCCTGACCCGCCCCGTCTGCACCAGACACCTTCTTAATCCCCGTCTGGCTGTAAAAAACACGGAGATTCACCGCGACACCATCAATCGCATATCCGCTGGATGACTCCTCAACAATCACATGAATTTTTCCCACTCCTTTTGGCCAAAGCCGAAAATCATAAACCGACTGCTGTGTGCTCTGAATCACAATCGGAACATTCGCCGCATACCACGAATTTCCACGCGTCGTGTAATCATAATACCCAGTGCGTGAGGCATCAATCTGATGCGATCCGACATTCACGCGGAAAAAGTCCTGTTTCTCAGGAGGGCATTGATAGACATAATCACCGGCAATATCTGTCGCCTGATTGCCTCCAGCAATACGGACAGAGACACCAGAAATCACGCCGGCTGTCTTATCATCGCGTACCGTTCCATTGGCGTTGCCGCAATCATATTTCAAACGAGAAATCTTAAAATCTTTTGTCCGCGTATCTCCTTCACGAAAAGGGCCGACATATTGCCAGCTGCCATCATTATACTGCCATGTCAGACCCAACGTATCACAACACCCCTCAGTATTCACCGGGCCATAAACGATCACCGGCAAATAATACTGCGCAGCATCAGGAAAAATCGCCTGAGCAGCCGGCACCGTCACAGAATATACACCCTGCGCATTGGTCACGCCCTGAGGATACGGATACCACAACGACCAATCCGGCCAACGCACATACACCTTGGCATTGGCAATCGGAACACCGGCATCATCCGTGACCATTCCCGTGAGCGTTGCCGTGGGCATCGGCACCAAAGGGATATCAATGGTCACATCTTCTCCAGGCTTCAACGCAATGCGGTCACTGTCCACGTTACCATTTCTGGGGAATGCACAGTTGATACTGGCATCCTCACGAACAATCGCCGATGACCAACCGTCCGCATAATGTGGTGTTCCTGCCGTACAATTAAACTGCCCCACAAACCCCGATTGATAGGCCTTATCCGTTGCAACGGTAAATACCTTGCCTTCTTCCCCCAGCTCTGCTGCGGAAAATTCGCGTGTCAGCGAGGTGCCGCCTGCTTGACTAGCAATTTGTATCTCATTTTCATACAATTGAATATACGACGTATTATACTGCCCAACAAGAAATTCGATCGGATTGCCAGTCAGCACATTGATCAACCGCAACGTAATCGTGGCGCCCTTGGGTAGTCGCTCCATCTCAAAATTTACCACTGTTTCCTGATTTGAATCAACCTGCACCGTACTCGGGTGCGCATACGGGTGATACCCTTTATGGTTTGCTATTAATTTCCAGGGGCCTGGAACCAGAACAAACAAACCGGATACGCGATCACGAAAATCATAATTGTGCCCCCGCTCATCCAACTGCGCAGAGGACAGATTGTCATAGTTTGGTTGATCCCCGCCAGTAAACTCCAAGGAAATATTCACCGAACCAATCGGTTCCCTGGTTTCGCTGTCCACCACCCGTCCGATCACACTGCCCGGCAACGGAGACGGCGGCCGCGCCAACAAAATCACCGACTCGATGTGCCGCTCAACGTCATTCCAATCCTGCCACGACACAACGGTCACCGCTCTCTTTAATTCAGTGCTGCTCTCTATAGGAAATACCACGGATCGTGTAAAGCCATCAAACGGCGGAGAAATATCCTCAAGCCCACAATCGTTCACAGAATCATCCCCCACCTGAGGAAACTGACAATTCTGCATATTATCAAAAGAATTGAACGCAAGACGGCGCAGCTCTTCCTGGCTCTGCTGCATAAGATTCACCGCCATCGTCTGCCGGTCCGCCGTGTCC
>CAZBHY010000108.1:0-5613 GCA_964491705.1 uncultured Planctomycetales bacterium | reverse complement strand
TGCGATGAACACACACATGGGAGGGTTTTTAATCTCAAGCACGACTGTCCCGGAGGTCGGCGTTGATGGGGACGATATTTTTATTGTCGATTTTAATGGTGACGGGTTGGCGGATTTTGGGTCGTTTAACAGCGCAACCGGTCAATGGAAGGCGCGTTTGAATACCGGGGGCCCGCAACGGGTATTTTCCATGATGGCTGCAGTCTCGGATTTTGGAAAAAATAAACATATGTTTGTTGCGGATATGAATTCCGATGGAATGACGGACATCGGATATTTTGATTCTGTTACACGTAAGGTATTTTATAAAAATGTACGCGGCACAGGATTTTCTGTCGGTCAGCAACTTCCCATTGCGTTCACGATTTCGGGTGATGATGCGCAGTTTCAAACGGGAGATTTTAACGGGGACGGCCTGGCAGATTTCATTGCATATAATCAAATCGGGCAGATTGAGATCGCTTATTCTCATGGGCATGCCGCAGATTTGTTGACACAGGTGGACAACGGAATGGGTAGGTTAACCACGATCGGATATGCGCCATCCAGTGCGTTTAACAATCATTATCTTCCATTTATTTTTCCTGTGGTCACATCCGTTGAACAATCTAATCGACGGAATTATCGTGTGACATCACGCTATGAGTATGCCGGTGGATTATGGAAACCGCAGGACCGGGAATTTTATGGGTTTCAAACAGTCCGGGTGTATGACGCTGATCAGAATTATCATCAGACAGAATTTTTGCAGGACAATCTCTATGTGCGCGGCCGTCCCAAATATCAAGCGTTTATTGATCGCGATGGAACGATGTTGAATAAAACGGTCAATGAATGGAGAGTGCAGACGGTGTTTCCGGAGATTGATGCAGATATTCAGTTCGTGTATCTGAAGCGTCAGGATGTTTTTGAATATGGGCAAGGGGGCAGTGGCCGACGCACGGCGGCCGAATATTTTTATGACGAACCGGTGCAGCTGGGGAATATGACACGGGTCATGGAATATGGGGCAGTGGATTTTGAAACTGGGCAGGATATCAGCAACGATGCGCGGCGGGTGGATATGCAATATGCCAACAATATGGATCCGGATATCTGGCTGATCGGATATGTGCTGCATCGATTAGAATATGGATACGGTAGTGTTGAACATAGCCGAAAGACCAGCTTTGCGTATGATCTATGGGAGGGGCAGTATGGCAAGGTCGGTCCCAAAGGGGTATTGAATTATATTCAGCACTGGAATGAGGGATTTGAGCCCAGCGCGATGCATGATTTTTTTTCGTATGACCGGTATGGGAATATGCTGTCGAAACAGATCAGCGGCGCCATGACAACCTTTGAATATGATCCGGATTATCATGTGTTCGTTACGATGACGCAAGATGCGCTGGGGCAAAAACGACATCAGACGTATTATGGCGTCGACGGTGAGGCATTAAGCGACGCGGATGGATACCACGGGTTATTTGGCCAGATCAAGTCGGCAATAGCATTGAATGACACACGGACATTTTATTGTTATGACGTGTTCGGCCGGCCCTTATCAGTGATCGGCTCCAAGGATACGATTCAATATCCGAGCGTTCAAATGCGGTATGATTTTTTTGATGATTATATCCGGGTGATCACTGACCGCCGTCGTGAACATGGCACATCGCGTGTGGTTCAGTCGGTACAGTTTTACGACGGCCTGGGCCATCTTATTCAAGAAAAGAATCCTTCGGGCCAGCCGGGGCAGGACATCATTAGCGGCCAGGTCGCATATGATGCAAACGGACGAGTGATCCGGCGTTTTTTACCGCGCATGGCATTGCAGAATCGCGATCAGCTTGAGGACATGATTCCATCTGGTCTGGCGCATATCGCTATGGATTATGATTCTCTTGGGCGCTGTGTGAAGACCACTCATCCGGATGGGACTTTTGTGACGCAAAGATACGGGCTGTGGGATGTGACCACGATCGACGAAAATGGACATCAGCAGAAGACATTGTTTGATGCGCTAGGCAATGTGGTCAAACGAGAAGAATATGTGGGTGCGGATGGACGCAGTGCGCATTTTTCCTCTCAGCCGTTTCAGGTGTATGCGACGACGCAGTATTTTTATAATGACCTCAATCAACTGACTAAAATCATTGATGCCCATGGCAATATCACCGAAATATTTTATGACCGCCAAGGGCGCAAGGTGGCTCTGGATGATCCTGACATGGGGCATTGGGAGTATGGATACGATGAGGCAGGCAACATGATTTGGCAGGTTGATGCAAAAGGACAGCGGATTGAGTTTTCGTATGATCCATTAAATCGTCTTTTATCGAAGAAAAGTGGCGACGATCTTCGTGTGGATTATACATACAAGCAGAAACATGTTTCCTGCGGAGGAAATTACACGGATAAGAATGCTGATGGAAGACTCTGCCGGGTTGACGATGGCGCAGCAGAAACGCGTTTTTTTTATGACGAACTGGGCCGTGAGGTTGCAACAATCAAAGTGATCGATGGAAGGGAATATGAGGTGAGACGTGTTTATGATGCAATGAATCATTTGATACAGGCGTGTTATCCTGACGGAAAGTCGGTTTATTATGATTATGATGAGGCTGGCCGTCTGATACGAATGGCCAATGATCCGGTGATGTTTGAGACTGGCCGCACAATTTCTTTTGTCCAGCCGCTATCACGCGCACAAGGGCTTCCTGGCCTGAGGTCTTTTCTTACGTCATTGTATACACGCTGGATTGAACCGTATGTCTTGGGGATTGGGGACGTCTACGCAGAAGATGGCAATCAACCAGCAGAATTGATTTCTCCGATCGCAGGCACACAAATTGATCAACTGCCGTTGGTTTTGCGTTGGACACAGGGCAGCAATGTCCAAGCGACATATGTTTATGTCGGCACGCGGCAGGGAGACAATGATATTATTGCGCAGAATGTGACTGGGAAAACATCCATGTCTGTCGCCGATGGTATCTATTTGAACGGAGATCCCATTTTTATTCAGTTGTGGTCTTTGGTCAACAATCAATGGCTGCGAAAAGAGTATAGTTTTCAGACTAAAGACTTAGGGGTAGAACCACCGGTTCCGGAATTGATTGTTCCTCAGCCCGGGGCTGTTCTTCAAGGACAGAGGCTGACATTTCAGTGGCGTGCGCAAGATACGAATGTTTATTATATTTATCTCGGAACACAGCCAGGGCAATGGGATATTGCATATTCCTATGTGCAGGATTTAACACAGTATACGTTTGAGGGTTTACCGCTTAACGGAGGCATGATTTATGTGCGGCTATGGTATTGGCTGGGGAGATCGCTTAAGTATCGTGATTATTCATTTTCCTCAATGGATAATGGCCTGCGTTTTGAGTTGGCGGAAATTGTTGCACCGTCTGAGGAAGAGGTGATTTCCAGCAATCCGGTCACATTTGAATGGAATCGTGGCCAGGGTATTCAACGGTATTATTTAGTCGTTGGAACGTCTCAAGGATATGCGAATGTTTACTCAGGCTATACCACAACGGAATTGCAGGCACATGTATCCAATATCCCTTTGAACGGTGATCCTGTTTATGTTCGATTGTGGTCCTTATTGGGCAATCGATTTGAATATCGGGATTATGTGTACCAGACTATGGACCAGGGCGGCAGTCAGGCCGCGCACATGATTGTGCCAGAACCGGACACCACATTGGCGAATACGAAAGTCATTTTTCAATGGGATGAAGGACGTGCGGTTGAGCAATATTGGCTTTATGTTGGCAGTCAGGCAGGCGGATGTGACATTTACAATGCGTCACAAGGTTTGGCCAGGGAAAAACAATTGAATATTCCACGTACGGGCAATCCTGTTTATGCGCGTTTATGGTCACGCATTGGGCAAGTGTGGCGATTCCGTGATTATCATTACTTGACCAAGACACCCAATCACTTCCCGGTCATCGCACCGATTGAGGATGCCGCTGTATCCAGTGGGCAGGTGCTGGAGATGGCACTGACGGCCACGGATGTTGATGGAGATGTGCTGACGGTTGTCACGGAGCGCACAATATTGCCCGAGAATGCCACGGTTGATGTTGTGCGCACTGGCAACGGTTATCTTGATGCAAAAATTGTTTGGGCTCCTCAGCCGGATGATGTTGGCAATCATGAATTCAAATTGACGGTTGCTGATGGTGAGGATGAAGCAACGCGAACCGTGGCCATCACAGTGACGCGCGGAGTGACAGAGGAAGACCCTCAATGGTATGTTGAAAAAATTGACTACAATTTTTTGGGGCAGATTCAGAAAATTGTTTATGGCAACGGAACGGTTAAGGAATATTTTTATGATGATACGACATTTCGTCTGCAACGGATTCATACCGTCAATCATCAGGGGATTGGTATTCAAGATTTGAGTTACCGTTATGATTCTGCTGGCAATATTATTGCGGTGATTGATCGCGTCAATACTGGTGAGCAGGAGTTTCGGTATGATCATTTGAACCGTTTGGTTGAGGCCAGGTCTGACTCTGGGTATGGGATGAAAATTTATGAGTATGACGAGATTGGAAATATGTTAAAAAAAGATGGCAGGGTTTATACTTATGGTCAGGAGCCTGTAGGATGTTTAGGATTATGTCAGGGAATGCCTCACGCGGTGACATCGTTGAGTGACGGGTCTTCGTTTGTTTATGACCAGAATGGGAACATGGTTCGGCATGTGTCCAAGCAGGGAGATTTCGTGTATCATATGGATACAGAAAATCGTCTGGTTTCGGTCGATAAAAACGGTGATCCACTCGCCCAATTTTTTTATGATGGGGATGGCGGCCGGGTGAAAAAGGTGTCTTACGGCGCTGTCTATGGGGCATCGATCACCGGCATGATGTATCCGGAGTTATTAACAGGCGTGGCCGGGGAACATGATCTGGTTACACATTATGTCGGTTCTCTTTATGAGGTGGATAATTTTTCTTCCACTCGGAATATTTATATGGGCAATGAGCGTGTGGTATCCGTCCGTAACGGCCAGGCGCAGTATATTCATGTCGATCATTTGGGCAGCGCGAATGTCATTGAAGACCAGTCAGGCAATCTGGTGCAGATGAACGAATATCAACCATTCGGGAGTTTTAGTCGTCAGTCGCAGTACACAGATCATGGACAGGAGAATACGTTATATTTTACTCAACAGCCACTGGATATGGACACCGGATTGTATTATTATGAAGCAAGATATTATGATCCGGATTTGGGGAGATTTATTTCAGCGGATAGCATTATCCCCAGCCCGATCAATGCACAGGCCTTGAATCGATATGCGTATGCGCATAATTCGCCTTTGTGCTATACGGATCCAACAGGGCATTTCGCGTGGTTTGTTCCCATCATTATTGGAGCGGTGATCGGTGGCGTTTCATCGGGGATTACTTCTTATAACGCAACCGGTGAATGGAGTTGGGAAGCGACTGGATGGGGAGCATTGGCTGGAGGGTTATCTGGAGGCACATTAGCAACGCCAACAGCGACTCTTGGATCGATGGGCGGGTTGGCATGGTTATCGGCAGGAGCCAGTTTGGGATCGCAAGTCGCTGGCGCCGCAGGTTGGGCGGATGGTGCTGATGC